>JACPFC010000057.1 GCA_016183175.1 Deltaproteobacteria bacterium | reverse complement strand
CGGTCGCGCATCTTCGTTACCAGATCAAACCATCCAAGGCCCGGAAGTTTGGCGATCGCGGCGTCGATATTCTGTGTGGTCTGCCGGCCTCCCTCTTCTCCAAAGATAAAATTCATGATCCACTCCACCTCGCTGTCAGGTTTGACGCCGCTTCCCACCGGCGTCCAGAGTCTTTTGAGCAAAAAAGCGGTGAGCCTCTGTGCCCCGGGATGTTGCAGATAGTTCCGCGCCTCGCCATAATAAAAGGAAAAATGCTTTCGTTCATCCCGGATGATCCGTTTGAGTATTTCGGCCAGGATCGGATTGTTTGTCTTGCGGATAAGGGCCCCGTAGCCTTCGAGGGTCGATAATTCATTGATTGCTCCCCATGTCAGATAGGCCGAATGAAAGTGTTTTGTGACCTTGCACAAAAGCGAGGCGCCGATGTCTTCCAGCCATTCGCGAAAGGAACGGTTTTTTTGCACCTCTTTGAATCGTTCCGGGTCGACAGGGACACCGCAGGCCTGAAGAAATTGCCAAAGGGCCTGACCGTGAAAATATTCCTCGTAGGCCCAGCATGAAAGAAATGCGGTAATCCGGGGATTTTCAACGGCGCAGGTATTGAGGATGCCGCGAAGATAGACAATCGTGTGGGTTTCGATATCCATCATATAGGTAAGGCACCTGATCTCTTCGGGTGTCAGCGGATATTTCGCGGCGTCGTCGAAGACAATATCGGTTAAATCGACCTTTCCGGAATGGCTTAAATAGCTTTCGAGATTAAAGGGTGTTGTCATTTTGACGGGGCAAGGGTTAACGCTAACCGAAGGCGCCGTCAAGCGACTCGTGGGTTTTAACTCGCCTTCCATCCCAAAATGGGGCAAAATAACCCCTCCAAAAAGGAGGGGCCATGAAACGACTTCCGGCCGTTGTTTGCGCTTTTGTCCTTTCCGTTTTTCTTTTCCATCAACCGGACGCCCTGGCCGCGCCCAAATTGGAAGATATTCCCGAGGTCCTTCGCACGTGGACCGACTGGGTCCTGCATGGAACCGAAGAATCGGTCTGCCCCTTCTTTAGCGGCGAGGAAGACAAGAGAATCTGCCAATGGCCGGGGCGATTGGAATTGTCATTGACGGGAACCGGCGGGAGTTTTCGCCAGCCGTGGGAAGTCTCCGCCGATGGATGGGTGACTCTTCCCGGCGACGCCAAATTCTGGCCGCAAAATGTCAAATCGTCCGGAAGCGCTGTTGCCGTTGTGGAGCGCGACGGAAAACCGGCGGTCTATCTTGCCGCCGGAAATTATACCATATCCGGAGATTTTTTATGGGACCAAACCCCGGAGGCCTTTCCCATCCCGCTCGAAACTGGCATCATCGGGGTGACCGTCAATGGGAGCGCCGTCGATTTCCCTCTGCGCGATGAAGAAGGGCGCCTCTGGATTGCAAAAACAGGCGAAGGAGGGGAAGGGGCCGAAGAGAATCTCGACATCCATGTTTATCGCCGGGTGACCGACGACATTCCTCTTCTGCTTACCACACGCATCGACCTCGCCGTTTCGGGAAAGAATCGGGAAATCCAGCTGGGGCAGGCGCTTCCTGCCGGGTTTATCCCCTTGTCGCTTGCGGGAGACCTCCCGTCGCGTCTGGAAAAAGATGGAAGGCTCCGCGTCCAGGCGCGGGCGGGCAACTGGTCCATTACCCTTGCGGCCCGGCACGAATCGGCGGCGGCCGAGATCCTCCTCCATGATCCGTCAGGGCTGTGGGCCTCAGAAGAGGTCTGGGTTTTTGAGTCGCAACCGTCGCTCCGCCTCGCGGAGGTGAGCGGCGTCCCGATCATCGATCCGCGCCAGACCACCCTTCCGGAAGAGTGGATGGGATTTCCCGCCTACCGCGTCAAGCCGGGCGAGACATTCGGCATCGTGCAGAAAAAAAGGGGGGACGAAGACCCGGCGCCGGATGACCTGGCCCTTGCCCGAACATTGTGGCTCGATTTTGACGGAGCCGGATTTACGGTACAGGACGAACTCTCCGGCCTCATGCGCCGGGGCTGGCGCCTTGAGGTGGCTCCGCCAATGCAGTTGGGGCGCGTGTCGATCGACGGCGAGGATCAGTTCATTACGCGTCTGAAAGAAAAAGGGCCGGAAGGGTCACTGACCCAAGGGGTGGAGATCCGGCAGGGGCGGTTGAATGTTACCGCCGACAGCCGCCTTCCCCGAAAGGCGGCCCTGTCGGCCACCGGCTGGAATGACGATTTTCAGCATGTCGTAGCCCAGCTGAATCTGCCGCCGGGATGGAAGCTCTTCGGCGCCACCGGCATCGACCGTGTCCGAAACACCTGGCTCAATCAATGGACGCTCCTCGATCTTTTTGTTGTCTTGATGACCGCCCTCGCGATTGCCAAACTCTTTAATGTGCGATGGGGAGTTGTGGCATTAATCACCCTCGCCCTTTCCTACAAGGAGGTCGATGCCCCGCGGTGGATCTGGCTTTTGGTTCTGGCCGGCGAGACCCTCTGCCGGTATCTCCCAGAGGGACGGATCCGGTCGCTTTTCAAGTTCTACCGGCTGGGGACATGGGTGGTTTTGATTGTGTGGGTGGTTCCCTTTCTGATCCAGCAGGTGCGGGAGGGGATTCATCCGGCGCTGGAAAAAGTTCCCTATCAGTATGCCCCTCAACAATATTATAAGGGAAAAGGAGGCGCCGGTTTCGGAACGACTGGCGCACCGCCTCCGCCGGCCCCTGAAGCAGTCATGCAGGAGCAAAAGGCGGCCCCTCCCATGGAGGAAGAGCTTTCAATCCCCTCAAAAATGATGCGGAAGGGGGAATTTTCCCAGCCGATGAATCAGATGATCGATCTGAAATCTCTTTCCCAACAGAATCTCTATCAGCAGGATCCCAACGCCCTTGTTCAGACGGGGCCGGGGCTGACGCAGTGGGACTGGAGAAAGGTCTCGCTCGAATGGAGCGGCCCGGTGGGAAAAAATCAGACGATCAGACTATTTCTTATTTCCCCCTTGATGAACCTGTTGCTCTCGGCGACGCGGGTTTTTCTTCTGGTCCTTCTGACTCTTTGCCTGTTTGGATTTCCGCTTCGAAGGCTCAAGGAATTTTTACAACGCAGGCCGGTGGCCGGGGCCGGTTTATTTTTTCTGACAATTTCTCTCCTGTCCGTTTCACCATCCGTGCGTGCCGATTATCCCTCGGATGCCCTTCTTCAGGCCTTGAAGGATCGCCTGCTGGAAGATCCGGAATGTTATCCCGACTGCGCCTCCATCTCCCGCATGCAGTTGGAAATTTCCGGCAGTACCCTCCGCGCGCGGCTGGAGGTGAATGCCCTGGCGGAAACGGCTGTGGCCATTCCGGGAAATCTTCAGGACTGGTCGCCGCAGGAGATTTTGCTCGATGGGGAGACGGGCGCCGGCGTCATTCGTTCCGACGACGGCCTCTTGCGGCTTTTGGTGCCGGAAGGCCCGCATCAGATATTGCTTTCCGGCCGCCTTCCGGCACAGCCCTCGGTGCAACTGGCCCTCCCGGAAAAACCGCACCGTGTTGAAGTGATGACCGCGGAAGGGTGGAGCGTTTCCGGCATTCAGCCGGACGGGGCGCCGGAGGATAACCTGACGCTGACGCGCGGGGCCGTGTCTGTCTCCCCGGATGAGGCCGTCGGCGAGACGCAACAACTGCCGCCGTTTGTCCGCGTGGAGCGGACTTTTTTTCTGGGGATGAATTGGGAGATGGAAACAAGGATTGTCCGCCTCTCTCCGCTGGGGACCGCCGTTGTGCTGGAGGTGCCGCTTGTTTCCGGCGAATCGGTGACCACCCCCGATGTGGTGGTTCATGAAAACAGGGTCAATGCGAGCCTCGGGCCGCAGGTTGCGGAGCTTGTATGGAATTCCCGTCTGGAGATTGTTCCCGAAATAAATCTGAAAGCCCCCGACACTTTCAGCTGGGCTTCATTATGGCGTCTGGAGGCGGGGCCGGTGTGGCATGTGGAGGCGGAGGGGATTCCATCCATTCATCAACCCGACGCGACGGATAAACGGGTTCCACAGTGGCAACCCTGGCCGGGCGAATCCCTCAAACTGGCAATCAGCCGTCCCGCGGGCGTGCCGGGACAGACGATGACCATCGACAAATCGGAGATGACGATAACTCCCGGAAGACGGACCAGCGACATCACGTTAAGGCTCGATCTGCGCTCAAGCCTCGGCGGCCAGCACGCGATCTCCCTGCCGAAAGGGGCGATGGTCAAATCGCTCACCATCAATGGGGCCGATCAGCCGATCCGGATGGATAAGGAAAAACTGGTCATCCCCCTTTCACCCGGTGGTCAGAATATTTCCGTGGGTTGGCTGGAACCTGCCGGGTTTTCCCTTCGGTATCAGGCGCCGCCTGTCAATCTGGGGGCCCCCAGTGTGAATGCCGAAACGCAGATCCAAGTGGGGGGCGACCGCTGGATCCTCTCGCTTGGCGGTCCGCGGATGGGGCCGGCTGTTTTGTTTTGGTCCTTCCTCGTCGTGATTCTCCTTGCGGCCATCGCTCTGTCGAAACTCGATTTTTCGCCTCTTAATGCCCTCTCATGGATTCTGCTCGGTCTCGGGTTGACGCAGGTTTCGGCGCTTGAGGCGCTGGTTGTGGCCGGCTGGCTTTTGTTTCTCGGATGGCGAAAACAGAAGAGTGACCTCAAAGGGGCCTTTGTCTACGACATGCGCCAACTCCTGATTGTCTGTTGGACCGTGGCGGCTCTGGTCATCCTTGTTGAATCGCTCCGTCAGGGCCTGCTCGGCCAGCCGCGGATGCAGATTGCCGGAAACGGCTCGACGAGCTTTGAACTCAACTGGTATCAGGATCGGACAAACGGGGCCTTGCCCCGACCGTGGATTATCTCGGTTCCTCTCTATGTCTATCATCTCGTCATGCTTGCCTGGGCGATGTGGATTGCCATGGCCCTCATCCGCTGGCTCCGCTTCGGCTGGAAGGCCTTTGGAGAAGGGGGGCTCTGGCGGCCGCTGTTGAGGAAAAAGACAATGTAGGTCCGATGCCGAAAATGCCGTATTGACATATGGTATTGATACTGGTATTTATCGGCTATGGATGTTGCCCGCAAGATAACCGTTGAGGTTCCTGAAAATCTCCTGCGCAAAGCCCGGGTAGCCACGGGATGCGGGATTACCCCCACGATTCGTCAGGGGTTGGAACTGGTTGCCGCCGGCCGGGCATACGAAAAACTGCGGCGCCTTCGGGGAAAGGTGAAATTTTCCATCAACCTGCGCAGACTCCGTGAAGACCGGTAAGACAACCATATAACCGCCGCTTCAGCACCAGACTCGAAACTCACGGGCAAATTGCAAAGCCAGGGCACAGACGACAAAAAAATGATCGCCGTTGATTCCAGTTCATTTATTGCCTATCTTGCCGGAGACAAAGCCGCTGATACCGAGGCGGTTGAAACGGCTTTGGAGCAAAAACTGGTCGTTTTTCCTCCCGTTGTTTTGACCGAACTCTTAAGCGACGCCAAAGTTCCCCAAAACGTCCGAAGTCTTTTCAAAGAAATACCCTTGCTGACCATGACCGACGGTTACTGGGAGCGGGCCGGCCTTCTTCGGTCCGAGATCATTCGCCGCGGCCTGAAGGCACGGCTGGCGGATACCCTGGTTGCACAAAGTTGTCTCGATCACCATGTTTCGCTGATCACCCGCGATCCCGATTTCAGGCATTTTGTCCGCTGGGCGGGTTTGAAAAGGATATAAGCGCCCCTTAACCGCCACGTTGGGAGACGGGTCCCGCTTGATACCGTGCAGGCAGGGCTCTGGAGGCCGCTGTTGAGGAAGAAAAATTAAACAAAATTGTATAAAAAATTGTCTTTATTTTTACACAATATTGTGTAATTCGCTCCTCGGGCCTTGTCGACGAGGCGCTGGAATCGTGCGCCCACTCCAAGAGAGGCCGGTACGAAAGTGCAACGTACGGGTACAAACACAACGAAAAGCTTTTTTAAGAAAGTATCTGGAAAATATCTAGCGCTACCACATACCCCATATTTACTATTGCCTAAATTTTGGGCAGGCGGTAGAGTTCCTCCTTACCGCTATGTCCGGGCTATCAAATCATCCTCTGACCCCTTTTCGAATCGGATCCCTCGAGATTCCGCATCGTCTCATTCTGGCGCCGATGTGCGGGATTACGCACACCGCCTTTCGTCGTATCTGTAAAGAATATGGAGCGGGACTGGTGATCAACCAGATGGTTTCCGCGCGGGCACTTGTGATGGGAGATCAAAAATCCCGTCGGATGCTGGCGTATGACGAATCGGAAAGGCCGGTGGCGCTTCAACTGTTCGGCAACAATGCCGAAGATCTCGAGGGGGCGGCCCGGATTGCCCAGAATACCGGCATCGATCTGGTCGACTTGAACATGGGATGCCCCGCCAAAAAAATCGTCAACGACGGCGGCGGGTCGGCACTGCTCAATGATCTTTCACTTGTCCGAAAAGTTTTCGAAAAAATGCGTGCCGTATTGAAAATCCCTTTTACGGTCAAAATGCGCGCCGGATGGGATCAGCGTTGCAACCAGGCGTTCGAAGTGGCCCGGTTGGCGGAAAACTGCGGCCTCGACGCGGTGGCGTTGCATGCCCGGACGAGGGCGCAGGGATATTCGGGGGAGGCCAACTGGGATCTCATCAAAGAACTCAAATCACAAATCTCGATTCCGGTGATTGGAAACGGCGATGTCGAAACGTTTGAGGATGCCTATCGGATGCTCCAGGATACGGGATGCGACGCCGTCATGACCGGCCGCGGGGCGACAAGCGCGCCGTGGATTTTCAAAAGCTTTGTGGAGGGAAAGGAATATACCCCGTCGATTGCCGAAACCCGCGACCTGATCTTTCGCCAGTACGACTATTTTTTTCAATCATTCGGCATGCCGTCCGGCATCAGGCAGATGCGAAAGCATCTCTGTTTTTATTCGAAGGGCCTAAGGGACGGGGCCGATTTCAGGAATCGGACGGTCCGTACGGATAGCTGGGAGGAGATCCGGAAGACGGTGGCCGATTTTTTTGGCGATGACCGAAGGAATTAATCTTGAACTTTATCTGAACCACCTCCGCCACGGGCTGGTGATTGCGGGGCCCGACGGGGCTATTTCCTTCCGCAACGCCGTCTTCAACGCCCTTTTCGGCCGCGAGTTGAGCGGTGACGGCGGTGCGAATGTTTTTCAGGTCTTTAAAAAAAATCCGACCGTGCTCAACAGTATTCACCGGGTCGTCGAAATCCGCGGGAGTTATTATTTAAGGGATGTGCCGATTTTTTTTGCGTCAAATTCCCACCGGTCGATGGATGTCGAAACCTTTCCCTTGGTCGGCACCGACGGCGAGCTTCTGGGGATCAGCGTCCTGTTGCGCGACCGCGCCGGCCTGATCCGCTTCGAGGAGCACCAAAAAAGGGCCGACCGGATACACTATGTGGGGATGATCGCCTCGGGGCTGGCGCATGAGATCAAAAATCCCCTCTCCGGCATCAAGGGGGCAAGCCAGTTGCTGGTCGACGAGCTGAAAAAAAAGGAGCTGAAAGAGTATGCCGAAATCATCCTCAAAGAGTCGACCCGGGTCGATCGGTTGATGAAAGATCTGCTCAATTTCACCAAACCGAAGAAGCTCAACAAAAAGAAGGTGAACATCAACCAGATTCTGCATGACCTGATTGTTTTGCAAACGACGGTGGCCAAGGGAAGCGTTGAATTTGCCGCCGATTTCGATCCGAGCATTCCGCGCATCGTCGGAGACGCCGAGGCGCTGACCCAGGTGTTCCTGAACCTCATCAAGAACGCCCGGCAGGCCGTCAGGGAAAAGGGGAGGGTGATGGTTCGCTCGCGGGTGGTTACGGATTTTGGTTTCAGAAAAAAGGACCGGCGGCGTCAGTTGATCGGCATCGATGTCGAAGACACGGGAGAAGGGATTTCCGAGGAGAATCTGCCGAATATTTTTGTTCCCTTCTTCACCACCAAACCCCGGGGGACCGGGTTGGGGCTTCCGCTGTGTCACCGGATTGTGGAGGAACACGAGGGGGATATTGAAGTAAAAAGCGAAAAAGGAAAGGGCACCGTCTTTTCGGTGTATTTGCCCGTATGACCCGCATTCTTATTGCCGATGACGAGGCCAGCATCCGCACCATCCTTACGCGGGCCATGGAAAAGAAGGGGTGTGAAGTGGTTCGCGCCAAAACGGGGGGGGAGGCGCTGGAGTTTTTGAAAAATTCTCCGCTCGATCTCGCCCTTTTGGATATCCGGATGCCCGATATGAGCGGGTTGGATATTCTGACGCATCAGGATCAGTTTCCTTCCCATCCGATTATTTTCATGATGACGGCGCAGGACACAATGGAGAACGCCGTCGAGGCGATGAAGCGGGGGGCCTACGATTATCTGACAAAACCGTTCGATCTGGAGGAGCTGGCTATGCTTATCGACCGCGCGCTTGAGACGCGGCGTCTCCAGAAGGAAAACGAACAGCTCAAACGGGGCGCGGTGAACCGCCGTCCGGTGACGACACAGATTATCGGAAAAACGAAAGGGATACAGGGGATTTTCAAGATCATCGGAAAGGTGGCCAACCAGGAGGTGACGGTTCTTATCCATGGAGAGTCCGGCACCGGCAAGGAGCTGGTGGCGCGGGCGATTCACGAACAGGGAAACCGCGCCGCCAATCCCTTTGTGGCGGTAAACTGCTCGGCCATTCCCCGCGATCTGCTGGAGAGTGAATTGTTTGGACACAAAAAGGGTGCGTTTACCGGCGCCGTCGCCGATGCGATGGGATATTTTGAACAGGCCGATCGCGGTACCCTTTTTTTGGACGAGATCGGCGACATGCCGATGGGCCTGCAGGCCAAGCTTTTGCGCGTTCTTCAGGACAAAAAAATCCAGCGGGTGGGGGATGCCAAAGCCGTTCCGGTGGATGTCCGAATCATTGCGGCGACCAACCAGAACCTCGAGGAGACAATCAAAAAGGGACAGTTTCGCGAAGATCTCTATTTTCGGCTCAACGTGGTGCCGGTCTCGCTTCCCCCCTTGCGTGAACGAAAAAGCGACATCCCGCTTTTGGCCGATTTTTTTCTCGAAGAGGCGGCGCGCGAGTTCAAATCGCCGCTCAAGCGGATTGCGCAGGCCGCCCTCCAGTTTTTGGAAAAACAATCGTGGCCGGGAAACGTGCGCGAACTGGAGAACCTGATCAAGCGGGTTTTTGTCTTAAGCCAGGGGGATTGTCTCTCGCTTGACGATTTTGAGCTGATGACAAGGTCTTCCCCTCTCCTGGCCCCTCGCTACTCCGATGACGACGGCTCGCTGGAGGAGGCGATTCGGCGGTCCCTGCCCGCGCGCTTCGAGCAGATGGCCCGGGAGGGAAATAAAAATTTCCATCGGCATTTTATTCCCTGCGTGGAGCGGCCGTTGATCGAGCTGGCCTTAAAAAAGACAAACGGCAATCAGATCAGGGCGGCCACACTTTTGGGCATCAACCGCAATACGCTTCGGAAAAAAATTCATGAGTTGAAGATCGACGTTCATTTATCGGTGAAAAATCATGGCTCATAAGATCAGGGGAATCTACGCGATTATCGATCCGCAGGCGGCGGGGGGAAAATTGTCGCCGTTCGAGATCGCCAGCGATCTTTTGTCCGGAGGGGTCCGGGTGATTCAACTGCGGCAGAAAAAAGGGACCCCCGGCGATATCGAAATCAACGCCCACGAAATTCTCGATCTGAAGTCCGAACACGATTTTACCTTCATGATCAATGATGATCCCTGGCTTGCCTCGCGCATCGGGGCCGACGGCGTCCATCTGGGGGTTGGTGATATGCCGGTTGGAGAGGCGCGGCGCATCCTGGGGTCGGCCAAAATTATCGGCAAATCGACCCATTCGATCGCCGAGGCGAAAGTAGCCGAAAAGGAGGGGGCTGATTACATCTCCTGCGGGGCGATATTCCCAAGCCCCACAAAAAACGATCCGTCTCATCCCGTTGTCGGCGTGTCACTGCTTAAGGAGGTTTTGGAAATGGTGCGAATCCCGGTTGTGGCCATCGGCGGGATCAATCGGATAAACATTATGGATGTGCTTCGGACAAATGTTCCGTCGGTTGCGCTGATTTCGGGCCTCATGGGGGCGGAAGACATCAAGGCGGAGGCGCGGTTCTTCAGCAGTCTTTTTCATCTCCACTGAAATGAACAAAGTTCTTCTCATCGCCGGTCTCGATCCTTCCGGAAACGCCGGGCTTATCCGCGATCTGGAGATAGTCCATTCGTTTCCTCTGCAGGCCGCCTCGGTGGTGACGGCTCTCACCGCGCAGAATGAAAAGAAATTCTTTTTCCTCCAGGCGATTTTGCCCGGGCATTTTGAAAATCAGCTGTGCTCCATCGCCCCGTTATCGCAATATCGGGCGGTCAAGATCGGGATGTTGGGAAATGAAAAATTGGCGCGAATCCTTGTCCGTTTTATCGGGAAAGAAAAAAAGCGGCCGCCGATTGTTCTCGATCCGGTCATCCGGTCATCGACCGGGGGGGTTCTCCTGTCGAAAAAGGGGCGAAAGATTTTGGCGGAAGAACTGCTTCCGCTGGTGTCTCTGTGGACCCCCAATCTGGATGAGGCCTCTTATTTTTCGGGTATCGAAATCCGGAATGCGGCAGATATGGAAAAGGGGGTGGAAGCCCTTTGGAAAAAGGGGAGGGTGCCCGTTCTTTTAAAGGGTGGGCATCTGAAAGGAGAAAAGGTTCAGGATCTTTTTTTCGACGGCGCGGAAAAAACCTGGTTTATTTTTGGCCGTCGCCGTGCAAAAAAATTGCGGGGAACCGGCTGTGCCTTATCGGCATTAATTGCCTGCTTTATGGCTGAAGGATTTCCCCTCACCGAGGCGGTCCGCCAGGGGCGGATTGTCATGCAGAAATGGATTCAATCAGGCTGTTGATAAAGTCCCATCTGCTTCGTTGCCCGTTGCGGCCGCAATCCTCACGTACTTGCGTGTACGCTCCGGTTGCGGCCTTGCGGGCGCCTCGCATCTGGAACTTTCTCAACAGCCTGAGCAAGTCTGTCAACCTGCTATCTCTCTCTTAACGCGGTGTTTGTATCCACTGCGGATTTTTTGCGTTATCAGCCCCGGTTTGCCGTTGCCAATGATGCAATCGTCGATTTTGATCACGGGCAGAACCTCCAGCGTCGATCCGGTCAAAAAAACCTCGCTCGCGCCGTGAAGCTCGGCGGGTTGAACGAGCTGTTCCTTGAGGGGGACGTTTTGTTCCTTCAGAATTTCCATCACAATCTGCCGTGTGATTCCTCCCAAAAGCCCGATGCTCGTTGGAGGGGTGAAAACGGTTTCGTTCCGCGCCCAAAAGAGATTTGCTGAAGTCGTCTCGGCTACGGCGCCGTTTGCGTCGAGCAAAATGCCGTCAAAGGAATCACGCTCCATGAACTCGCTCCGGGCGATCATCTTGCAGGCATAGCTCGTTGTCTTGATGTTGGAGACGGGAGGGGGCTCATTGCGGACGGAATGAATCACGGAAAGGCCGACCCCTGTTTCATAATCGGTCTCCGGCAGGGGGACGAATTTTTCCATCAAAATCAGCAGATTGACCGCCGTGTTGGGGGTGAGCAGTTGCGGTTTGATCCCTTCGTTGATTCCCGAAAGGATGATCTTGATTCGCGCATTGGCGAGTTTGTTTTCCCGCAGAAGTTCCTCGGTCCCTTTTTTAATCTTCTGCGGGTGGGGAAACGGCAGACCAAGAAAAGTGGCGGACCATTCCAGGCGCGCCAGATGTCTGTCCAAAAAAGGGAGAGCCCCGTTGTAAGAACGCAAGGTCTCAAAAAGCCCCTCACCGAAGAGGTAACTGCGGTCGAAGACGGAGATTTTAGCCTCCGATGGGTCAACGATTTTTCCATTAACAAAAATTTTCATCTCTTCGCCATCCACCATTCACCATCCACTATTCGCCATTCACCGCCCTAATCATCCCCGCCGCCTTTGCCATCATCTCCTCGTATTCCGCCCGCGGGTCGGAGTCGATCACAATCCCTCCGCCGGCATGAAAACAGGTTTTTTCTCCTGCCTTGGTCAATGTCCGAATGGGGATATTAAACAGGGCATTTCCGCCGGCGCCGATGTAGCCCAACGCTCCCGTGTAAACCGAACGGGGGTTCTCCTCAAGTTCCCAAATAATTTCCATCGCCCGAATCTTGGGAGCGCCAGTAACGGAGCCGCCGGGGAAAAGGGCTTTCAAGGCATCGACAGGAGTGTTGTCGGCTTTAAGTTGTCCCGAGACCGTTGCGACCAAGTGATGCACCTGGGCGAATGTCTCAAGACGAAAAAGCGAATCGACCTTTACCGATCCATATTCGCAGATTTTTCCCAGATCATTCCTCTCCAGGTCAACAATCATCAACAATTCGGCATGATCTTTTTCTGAAGCCAGCAAATCTTCCCTGATTCGTGCGTCTTCCGCGAGATCTGGCGACCGTTTTCGAGTTCCCTTGATGGGGCGCGTGATGATAGTATCCCCGACTATTTCAAAAAAACATTCCGGCGAGGCGGAAAGAATCTGCATTTCACCCGTATTGAGAAAAGCCGAGTAGGGGGCGGGGGATATTTTTCGCAATCGTTTGTATATTGATGATGCCGATCGGGTTGTTTCAACCCGGAAACGTCCCGTCAGATTGATCTGATAGACATCGCCGGCCATCAGGTAGTCTTTTATCCTTTGGATTTTTTCCTGATAGCGCCCGTATTCCCAGGGAATTTCTATTTTGCCGGTCATCCCCGACTGTTCGTTCCGGATCGGTGTCGATTCGAAAAGATGCATCCAGCGGTCGGCCTCGGCTTTGAGTTCTTTGGATGAGAGTTTCCAGGAGATTAAAAGGGTGCGATTATTTATGTGATCGAAAACCAGAACGGAATCGTAGAGGCCAAACCAATACACCGGCGTAAATCCCCCCATTCCCCCCTTTGTCAAAGGGGGGCGGGGGGGATTTTGGCCCGATTCATAAGTAAGAAATCCAACTAATCCACCACAGAAGGGAACGGTTGAATCAATCGGCGTGGCGATTTCACGATAAATTTCCTCAAGAGCTAGCCACGGATTGTCATATCCGCTCACGATCTGTTGGGGAGCAAACCCCGCATAGGAATACCGGCGCGAATGATGCGCGGGATCGGCGCTGTCGAGCAGAAACGAATCGGGGGTTTTTCCGACAATTTCAATAATCTTCCCGACATCGGGAACAACCGGAAACTCGAGGATAGCTGGTTTGACGGCTATTTTGTTCATGACTTGAATTTTCGCCTGAAGGCGACAAACCGGTAAGGCAAACCATTTTTTTCCGAAAGCAGGACATTCGTTTCCTCAATTTTCTCAAACCGATTTTCAAATTCCGGTTCTGGAAAATAGGTGTCACCCCCGAATTTCCTTTCAACAAGGGTCAAATAAATTTTTTCAGCCGGCGGGAGGGCCAGCCGGTAAATTTCTGCGCCACCGATGACAAAAATTTCTTCGTCGGGTTTTTGCCCCTTGATCGCTTCGTCCAGACTATGCACCACACGGACTCCTTCGGAGAGAAACTTTGGATCCCGGGTGATGACAATATTTTCCCGTCCCGGGAGCGGTTTACCGATCGACTGACAGGTCTTTCGTCCCATGACAATCGGGTGGCCCATGGTGAGTTGTTTAAAGCGCTTGAGGTCTTCGGACAAGTGCCAGGGAATTTTATTGTCCTTTCCGATCACTCCATTTTGGCTCATGGCGACGATGATGGAGAGGGTCATACGGAAATATCCGCTTTAATTGCGGGATGCGGGTTGTAATTCTCCAGAATAAAATCCTCGTATTTAAATTCAAAAATCGACTTCACACCGGGATTGATTTTCATCGTCGGCAAGGACCGCGGTTCGCGGGAGATTTGAAGTTTGGCCTGCTCGACGTGATTGAGATACAAATGGGTGTCGCCGAAGGTATGGACGAAATATCCCGGCTTCAATCCGGTCACCTGCGCCATCATCATCAGAAGTAGCGCGTAGCTTGCCATGTTGAATGGCACTCCAAGAAAAATATCCGCACTCCGCTGATAGAGCTGACACGAGAGTCTTTTGTCCTCATGGACGTAAAATTGGAAGAGGAGGTGACAGGGAGGGAGTTTCATCTTTTCGATGTCCGAAACATTCCACGCGCTCACGATATGCCGTCGCGACTTGGGATCTTTTTTGATGGATTCGACAACTTGAGAGATTTGATCAATACCCTTTTGCATGTCATTCCTGCGAAGGCGGGAATCCAGGTTTTGTTCAAGAGGTCTGGATCCCGGCTCTTCGGCCGGGATGACACCCTGGTTAATATCCTTTTTTCCCCAGTTTCGCCACTGATACCCGTAGACCGGCCCCAACTCGCCGTTTTTGTCCGCCCACTCGTCCCAGATGGTCACCTTGTTTTCGCGGAGAAATTTGACGTTTGTTTCTCCTTTGAGGAACCAGAGGAGCTCATAGATAATGGAGAGGAGATGGAGTTTTTTGGTGGTGAGGAGGGGGAACCCTTCGCGTAAATCAAATTTGCATTGATAGCCGAAAATGCTCAAGGTGCCGGTTCCGGTACGATCGTCCCTTTTTTCGCCGTTTTCGAGAACATCTTTAAGGAGCTGTAAGTAGGCCTGCATAATATCGGGGGCTTTGCCGCTGGCGCCCCCGCACCCCCCGTTCGCTCGGACGGATTAAATCCGATCCTCGCTCACAAGCCTGAAAACCTATCATTTTTTTGGTATGGATCAAGGGGTTTCATATTGATTTTAATGTTAAAAATACTCCGTCAACGAATAAAGCCCTTCCAGGCTGTGAATGTCCGATTCAAAAAGCGGGATGGTCGTCAAAAATTGTTCCTCCGTCAGCCCCTTTTTTAATTCCTTCCGGTAAGCCTCGTCCCGCCGGGCAATCGGCTCGAACTGGTCAAGACATTGGATCATTTTACCGGCCAATTTGACCCCGATCCGTGAGGCGAGGTCTTTTTGTTTTTCGTTTTTCTCATCCGGTTTGATTCGATAAAGGGGGTGGACCCGGTTCAGAATGACTCCGGCCAGCGGCAATCCCAGGGCGCTCAAACGCTCCGAAAAAAACTGGGCCTCGCGGACCGATTTTTCCTCACAGGCGGCACCCAGAACAAAAGAGGTCTCCGGCTGTATCAGAATTTTCTTCACCTCCTCGGCCCGTCCCTGGAACCCCCCCAGCAATTCCTGAAATGAGATCAACATTTCCGAAATATCCTGCAAAAAGGCAAATCCGGTGATCCGGTCGAAGATTTTCAGGATCATCCGCGATCCTTTCTCGAAAAATTTCAGTCCCGATTTGCCCGCAAGCATCGCCGGTTTCAACAAGAGATGAATCATGCTGTGGCCGATGGCGTCGATCATCTTTTGGGGCGCCTCCAGAAAGTCGATGGCATGGGTTGTCGGCGGCGTGTCGATGACGATGAGATCATATTTGCCCTCCGTGGCCAGTTCAAAGAGTTTTTCCATCGCCATGTATTCCTGCGATCCGGCGATCATGTCCGAGAGATGGCGGTAAATTTTGTTGTTGAGGATCTTTGTTTCAACCTCCTTATTCGGGGCGTATTTGGCCACCAACTGGTCAAAGGTTCGCTTGGTGTCGAGCATCATCGCGTCACAGTGGATATCCGGCGCGCCGAAAATGGAGGAGAGTTTTTTTCCGTTGATGCTCTTTGCCTCTCCCGAAAGCTCACCAAGGCCGAGTGAGGTGGCCAACCGTTTGGCCGGGTCGATTGTCAGAACGATGGTCTTTAAGCCAAGGGCGGCCCCTTTCAGAGCCAATGCCGCGGCCATTGTGGTTTTGCCGACGCCGCCGCTTCCGCAGACAAGGATGAGATTTTTTTCGGTGAGGATATTTTTCATTTTATTGCCAACAATTCCACAATCGGTTCAAGACCCTTGGCCGAGGTCGTCTCTCCATACTGAAACGGAATGGCGATGCACTCCAAACTTTTGTTTTTTTCCATCAACATTTCCCGGTATTCGGCGTTTAACCGCGCCCTCTGGTATGAAAGCGAGGCATAGGCAAACCAGGGATAAAGGGGATCGTCTTTTTCAGGCGCTTTGCCGGCAAGTATCCGGGCCTCTTCTTCGGTTATGTCCGTCTGATGCACGGCATTGATGAAGATCGGTCCGACAGGAAGATTGAGCTTTTCGCGGACCATGGTTAACAACTCTCCCGCCTCCACCACCGGCATCTCCTCGGCCAGCGTCACAACCGAAAAGGCCGTCCTCGCCGGATCTTTTAAAAGGCTTAAGATACGGTCGGACTGCGTGCGGAGAGGCCCCACCTTGATGGCATCCCGCGCGATTCGCGGCACCTCGAAGGTGGAGATTCCGTGTCCGGTGGCGGGGCCGTCGACAATAATGATGTCGTAGAGCGGCTCGGCCGTCCGTTTGTCTTTTTGTTTTTCCAGGTAGAAAATTTTGCCGATCATCAACAATTCGTTCAACCCAGGAACGGCGTTCAAAAAATAGCCGACAAAACGGTTGTTGAAAAAGGCGTCGTAGATGGCCTTGAACCGGATCTGCATCAAAACGTACTCTTCAAAACAGTCGCGGGGGCTTAAGTTGATGCCGGTGATGTAGGGGGCCAGCGGAATCTCGCGGTGGCCGATTGTTTTAAGGCCAAAAAAAGGGGCGACCCGTTCGGTGGAGTTCATCTCGATAACGAGGACCTTTTTTTTGAGCCGGGAGGCCAAAAGGGCCAGAAGGACGGAGACGGTGGTTTTGCCCACCCCTCCCTTTCCCGAAAGGAGGATAAGGCGCTTGTTTAAAAGTTCGGAGAGGGTCATTTGCCCTTACGGTTCGTACTCTTTCAACTTCTTTTCGAGCTGGGCGATTTTTTTCCGCAGATTGCGGATTTCGTTTTGCAGAGAGGTGACATGCGTGACCGACTCGACGGTCGATTTGATTTTTTCGTCGATTTTTTTGGAAAAGTCCTGGGTCTTGTGGAGGACTTCCTGAAAGATGTTGCCGTTGTCATCCGGCGCCAATTTGTCGGTGATCTTGTCGATGACCTTTTCGGCCTCTTCCTTGGCGCGTGAAAAAGTGGAAACGCCGGTGTCCACCGTCTTTTCGAAAAAATCCTTGATGGCGCCCCCCCCTTCCTGAATGACGCGCCGGAGGGCCGCCAGGGGGAGGAGGCTTTTGTTTTTCTTTTCCTCCTCGAAGATGATCTGGGCCAGGGTGACGGAGGTCAAATCCTCTTTTGTCCGGTTGTCGATGATCTTTGCGTCTTCCCCCTGCTTGATCATGGTGGCGGTCGTCGAGGGTGACATAGGTGGAATTCTGCGTGTCGTAGAGCTTGCGGTTCTGGTAGCGCTTGATGATGATTGTCCTGCGCACATCTTTATTCATATCGTGAGCGCGTCAAGAATGCGTCATGGCCGCGTCATCGGATATCAGATACGACCCGAAGAATTATTTCAAGCAATATTTTTTTAGGCAACTTTGGCGGGACGGGCGGACGGCGCCTCAACGTCTTCCGGATGAAATGGGGCCTTTTTCTGGTTGAGCAGGACCTGTTTGACGGTGGAGAGCGCCTCGACTTTCAATTTGTATTTTTCGGATGTGCTCGCCCGGGTGTTGAGGATTTCGTCATCGATGGCGGAGATGATGGAGTCGACAATATGCTGTTTGATCCGCCGGCTTTCCTCATCGCGCAGGTCGATGCGCATTTCGACGGGGGTGATTCGATCGATGGTGTAGTTGATGATTTTTTGAACCGGGCCAAGAAGGGGTTCGAGCATTTCGCTGGAACTGCTCAAGATGGTGTTGGCGGTTGATTTGGAGACAATGTCGAGCGAGGACTGCATGGCCAATAAAATTTCTTTAAGAGCCAACTGCAAATGGTTTTTCACCTGACCCATCTGGTTTAAGTAATTCAAAAGAATAATGAGACCAAATTTTTCCAACCCCATAGGCTCCCCCTTTCTCGAGACCTTGTCTCTGGAAATCGCCTTTTTATATCGTAATGTCACGTATTGTATTGGCGAAATGTAGCACGGGTTCAAAATGATGTCTATTTTCTTTTTTGAATTATTTTTCCGGAAAAAAGTCATAGATGAACAATTATAAATATTTTGTTCATTTTATGTTTTTATGCAGATTTTGGGCAAAATAGGAGGGGGGAAGGGGGTCTTGGTCCCGAAAATGGAAATAAAGGAGGATAAAGTTGACTGAAATGATAACGATCAAAAGGAGATCGACGAAAAAAAGAAAGGGCCAGCAGTTTCTCCAGAGGGGGTAGATGATCCCCGTGACAACCATAATATAGGAGGCAGGGACCAGCGTTTTTTCAAAGTGCTCCTCGATGCCGAAACCGCGGAATTTTCCGGGATACCATGGGATAAAGCGGGTGGTGGTGATGAAGAGGCAGAGAATGACAAAGGTCAGAAAGGTGAAAGGGATCAAAATGCCGCGGCCGGTTTCTTGAAAAAGACGGGAGAGATTCCAAAGTGTCAAAAGCCATCCGAGGGTGGTGAGGCTTGTGATGACGGTTCCTTTTCGGTTGAAAAAAAACTTCAATGACATATTTTTTCCATTCTCTCGCGCGACTCTGTCGCCAACTCTTTTGCGTGCCGAAGACTCCTTAAAATCTGGCGCGCCTTGATCCCTTTCGGGGACGATTTGTCGAGGGCATCGCCGTAGTCGGTGCGGAGCCGGCCCTCCCATTTTTGAATGTTCTCTTCAACGATCAATCGCCTTTGCAATTCGTTTTTGGCCTCAAGGGCCAAAGAACCCGCTCGACCGCCCGAAACATGGCCCTTTCTTAAGAGTTCCAGTTCAATCCCCGCAAGGGTGAAAGAGGCGGAAGAGGCACGGGTTATGGCTCCCGGAGGAGATTCAAGAATTTCAGTCAAAACCCGGCCGTCGGTGTCCCGCGCATCAAACGAAAGGCCAAAAAGAGAGATCACCGTGGGGTAGATGTCCACGGTTCGGCCGAATACGTATTTCCCCGGCCTGATTCCGCTTCCCGAAAACCACAGGGGGACGCGGATGTCCTCGCTGTCGAGGGAGCCGTGGTTCCCCCGTTTTTTTCGCCGGATGTTCCAACCGGGATCAAGCGCCACATAAATCCCTTCGGCCCGGCCGTCGTCAAAAAGGGATGAGGCAAGGACAATGGCGTCCGGATGGCCGTTCCCTTCGAAAAACCTTCCCTCTTTTTGCCGCAGAACCGGCGAAACGTAAGGGGGATGGGGGGAGTTATGGCTAAAGGGATCCACAAAACCGGCGGGGACTTCGTATTGATAAAAATCCTCACCGTTGATCCGCGTGTGATAAATCCGCGCCCTGCCGCTTTTTGTCCGGGCCTCCACGGAGCTGTCTTTGCGCCGGCCGATAATCCATTCGATGCCGGGATGATCGATCAACCCCTCGACAATATTTTTTCCGGGATGGCTCTTTGAAGGAGTGGCCTCCCAGTCTTCAAGAAACGCCTCCCGCTCCCACTCTTTGTCGAGCTTCAGATAGAGGGTGTTGGAAGAGATGGCCCGGCCGGTCACAATCACATCGGCCGCGCCGAAAGAGGGGGAGTCCTTTGCGTTCATCCCTTCCTTTTGCAAAAGATCCCGCAGACTGACCTGCTTTTCTTCCGTCACATGAAAACCGTGATCGCCGGTCAAAATGAAGACCGATTTGTCCAAAACCCCTTTTTTGGCCAGCAATCCCTTCAACTCCCTTAAGAAGACATCGATATGCCGGTAGGCATTGACGATGCGCTCGGAGACCGGCTCTTCCTCATGCAAAAGCATGTCGACGGTGTAAAAAGCGGTGGCGGTCACGCGGGGGAAGTTTTCCAGGCGGGCTTCCGAGAGAAACCGCACCGTTTTTTCGGCCGCCTTGACGTCGGTATATTCGTAGTCGCGGGCGACGGCGTACTGCCAGCCGTAGGGGAGGAGGAATTTCGGCTGGAACCGTGTTGCCCCGAAAGAGGCCTGCTCAAAACTGTTGAAGGTGGGGTGGCCGTCGAGGGCGGTATAGAGCATATGCGGTGTGTCGGAAAATTCCGCATTCGGGTTGAAGAGGCGGCGGAAGTTGAAGAGGGAGGTGTTGAGGCGCTTTAAGCCGGCGGCCCTCAAGTACTCCACCACTTTTTTGTTGGCGCGATCGACCCAGCTCAACGCCGGGACGCCGTTTCTCCCCGGAAAGAGCCCCGTCATGATGGACTGATGCCCCGACGACGACGAGCTGGGAAAAACGGAAGTTGAGTTTTTAAACCGCGCGCCGTTTTCGAAAAAGGTTTTGCGAATTGTCGGCAGTTTCCCTTCTTCCACCAGTTTTTCCATGTCATCCACCCGCGGGCCGTCGATGACGATCATGAAGACATAGCGGTCGGCGATCGGCTCTTTCGCCCTTTTGAGCGGATAGAGTTCAACGGCGCGGTTTGTGGCGCAGGCGATAACGAACAAAAGCGGGAAAAACAGGAAACAGCATTTTAACATTAAAATCTTTCCTCCTCGTTTACCCTGTTCCGCCCAAAGTCTCCATGGAAAAAAGCAAAAGGCCGGGGATAAAACGAAAATGTTTCCGGTTAAAGGTCACGAGGGTCAGGTTTTTGGCGATGGAACTCGCCGCAATAAGAGCGTCGGGAATTTTTAAACCCCGGTGGCGGTGTTTTTTCAGCAGTTCCCCCGCCAGAGATGCTATCCTTCCATCAATGGAGACCTGCCGGAGACGGTTGAGAAGACGCATGATCGCCTCCGCCTCGGCAGTACTCAACCCCGGCTTCTTGAGCAGTTCCTTTTTTGTGATGTAGGAGTAGTAGAAGGAATGGTTCAAGAGCAAAAGCGACTTGATCCGCGGGTCGCCTCGTAAAAAGTAAATAAGGACGTCGGTGTCGAGAAGCAGGTTCACTGATTAAGAAGTTGCATCAAGATCCGACAGGTAGTCTTTAACGCTTGCGTACTTTGCCTTTCTTAAGGCCTCCACGTAACGAACCGGATTTTTCGTGGGACGGTCCTTCTTCCAGAGGCCGAAGCCGATCGATTCCCAGTCCACCCCCCGAAAGGGGGAAAGCCACTGCTCGAGGGCGTAACGGGGAATGCGGTACTGGTCGCCCACCTGATAGGCAAAAAGGGACCCCTTTTTGATCAGATTGCGGATTGTCCCCCCCGTTACCTTCAGGAGCCGGGCGATCTCCTCCGGTTTGTAAACCGCGTCGTTTTGCACATCCATAATATCTACGTTAATTTTACAAAATACAAAAATTATGTCAAGTATGTAAAATCACAAAAAATGAAGGGCGCCCCCTCCCGATAGGGAGAAGGCGCCCCCTGTCATTCATTGAAACCCGTAAGCCGGATTCTGTGCCCGAAGGGCATCCGCCGCGTTTTTTGGCGGATAGGCCCGCCACTAATACTTTGGCGGGCATCGCCTTCGGCGATGATCATTTCTCTGGGCCCGCCGTTGCCGGCAGGCTCTAGCGGTCTACCCGCCCCGTAGAGTAGAGGCTTCATAGAGCCTCTACTGACTAAGCGGGCCACCTAGCGTGTAAGAAGCGCATCGTGATGCG
>JACPFC010000056.1 GCA_016183175.1 Deltaproteobacteria bacterium | reverse complement strand
GATTGTCGCCAAATTGTTCAACCTTATTCAGCCCGACATCGCCTTTTTCGGCAAAAAAGATTTTCAGCAATTTGCCGTGTTGAAGCGGATGGTCAAAGACCTGAATATGCCGATCAAAATGGTCGGCGTGGAGACGGTTCGCGAACGGGACGGCTTGGCGATGAGTTCGCGCAATGTTTATCTCAATCCGTCCGAGCGAAAAGCGGCGTTGGTTCTCTCGCGTTCTCTCAATCAAATCGGACATGAAGTTAAAAAAGGAAAACGAAATCTCGCTTTGTTAAAGCGTCAACTTATCACCCTTATCCGCCACGAACCGCTGGCCCGCATCGACTACGTAAAATGCGTGTCTGCCGAATCGATTCAGCCCCTCAAAAAATATCGCAAAAGCAAAACGCTCTTTGCCGTCGCCGTGTTTGTTGGAAGGACACGATTGATTGATAATGTAATTGTATGATAGGGGAGAGCATGCAACTCATTACCGCCAAATATCTTCTCACGATGGATTCCCCGCCGATCGATAACGGCGGGATTGTCGTCGAAGAGGGAAAAATCATCGCGGTCGGTCCAAAAAGCGATCTCCAAAGCCAGTACAAAATCAAAGACAAAGAGGATTATCCCGACCATCTCCTCATGCCGGGGCTTATCAACGCGCATACCCATCTCGACATGTCGCACCACAAGAATTACCTCATGGATCCGGTGCGGCAGTTGGGGGTGAATGTCGATTTTATCGAGTGGCTCATCGGTTGCATCGAGTACAAAAAAAAGGCCTCGCCGATGAAGTTGAAAGATGCGGTGGAAGAGGGCTTGGCCTCCTGCATCGAGACGGGAACCACCTGTGTGGCCGATCAGGGGAGTTTTGAGGGAATTTTCGAGACGGTCAAAAAAACCGGCGTGCGCGCGGTGGTTTTTCCCGAACTGATCGGCTACGACGGCAAGGTGGCACAGGATCTTTTCGAGTCCGCGCTGGCGCTGGTGGAAAAGTACTCTGAAAGCGAGTCTGATCTTGTCCGCGTCGGTCTTGCCCCTTACGCCCCTTACGCCATCTCGCCCAATATTTTGCGCATTGTTGCGGGACATTGCCGGGCCAATGGCGTGCCGCTGATGTTGCAGACGGCCGAGAGTTTTCAGGAGGTGGAGTTCTTTTACAATTCATCCGGGGATATCGGCGACAAGTTGTTTTCCTATTTCGGCTGGGACGAAAAGCCCCCCAACTTCAAGAAAACGCCGGTGGAATATCTGGATGAAATCAAATTTCTGGAGGCCAGACCCCTTTTGGTTGGCTGTGTTCAGGCCACCCAAAGCGATCTCGACCGGATTGCAAAGGCGAAGGCTCGCGTCGTCATTTCCCCCCGCTCCAACCACTATCTTCAGTTAGGAGAAGCGCCCGTCAGAACGATGAAGGAAAAAGGGATTTGTCTGGCGTTAGGCACCGATGGCTTGCACTCAAACGCCACGCTGTCTCTCTGGGATGAAATGCGGTTTTTGCAGGAAAAAACGGACGGAACATTCTCCGGCGAGGAACTGCTGGCAATGGTGACGCGGAACGCGGCCGAGGCCCTTGGCTGGGCCTCGGAAATCGGGACGCTCGCCCCCGGCAAAAAGGCCGACTACATCGTCATCGACGCCTCCGAAATTCCCTCCACGGGAGATCTCTATTCCAATCTTGTCCGCACCACCAAAACCTATCACATCAAAAAAGTGGCGGTGAACGGGAAGGCGCTGAAGGGGCGCTGATTAGTGACGTTCGGCCAGTAATTTTGTAAATTTCTCGTAAATTTCCTTGCGTGGTCCGATGGAGTAGACACGGACCTCCTTGTCATCCGAAGGCGGTTTGTAGATGATGCGGTAGCGCTTGTAGCGCAGGGAATAAAAACCGGTCAGTTCTCTTTGTAGCGGTTTACCGCTGTAAGGTGTCTCGCGCAAGCCATCCAAAAGAAGCCGCATTCCCTGCTTGATTTCGGGAGGGAGGCTTCGAATGACTTCTTTGGACTCGGGAGAATAGCGGAGAATCATTCCTTAAAGACCTGTTCATGCGTGTAAGAGTGTCCTTTGCGAAAATCCTCGTCGGCTTTCTTAAGTTGTCTCATCAGTTGCTTGTCGCCCAAGATCTCCAGAGTCTCCATCAGCCCCTCGTACTCCTCGCCGCTCATCAACACCCCCGCAGTCTTGCCGTCCTTGGTAATAACAAGCGGATTCCCCTCCTCCTGAACCTTTTTGAGAAGCTTCATGAGATCTCGTTTTACCGTGGTAACCGGGAGGATATTTTTTATTGTTAGCATAAAGAGTCCTTTTAAAGACCATTTAAAATTACATTATATGAACAGTTGTGTCAATAGCTGTCTCGCTTGTTATTGATTTCCTATGCCTGCCTGACAAGCCTTACCTTGATATAAGCCTCGGCCAGGAGTTTGAGCGAGACCTCGCTCATCGGATAGGCGGCATTGTAGACCACTTCCTTGATGCCGCTGTTCAAGATCATCTTCGTGCACATCAGGCAGGGGGAAAAGGTGGTGTAGAGGGTGGCCTCCTTGATGCCAACACCGTGGTAGGCCGACTGGACTATCGCATTTTCCTCCGCATGCGAGCAAAGACACTCGCCAAGATCAGCACCGGAGGCCCCGAAAGCATTGCACCGCGGACAACCGCCGTCACTGCAATTTTTCACGCCGCGCGGCGTGCCGTTGTAGCCGGTGGCGATAATCCGCTTATCTTTTACGATGACCGCGGCGACTTTTCTTTTGAGGCAGTTGCTCCGGAGCGCCGCGACCTTGGCGATTCCCATAAAGTACTCGTCCCAGCCCGGCCGGGAGTTTTTTTTTCCGAGGTCGCGCAAGAGTCCACGCATCCTTTCGTGCAGGGCCTCCAAAGTCGAGTCGTTGACCACCTCAAAATCGGAAAGCAGGATGGTCTGGTTCATCTGTTGTTTGTTGGGATCGTCGCTCTTGTCTTCAATTTTCTCGATTTTTGAAAATTCATCGAAGATCTGCGGGTCATTTTCGCGGCCTCGCGCCTTTACCCGCTCGAAACGGACCTTTTGCGGTGCCGAAATGTTGAGAAGCGAAAAATCGGCGCGGCGTTTGAGGGCCTTTGCCTCCGCCGGATGGCGGATGGAGTCGACGACGTAATTTTTTTCGGGATCGAGCCGCGCCAACACGCGGTCGGCCAAAACAGACGGCCCTCCCTCGGTGCGAAGGCGGTTGCCGATTTCGATGAGATTTTCGCGCGTGACTTCTTTCCCCTGTTTTTTCAACTCGTCCCGCAGGACGTCGGAGAGGGAGTAATAGATGAAGCCGCT
>JACPFC010000055.1:7307-8108 GCA_016183175.1 Deltaproteobacteria bacterium | reverse complement strand
TCAAGGGGTGCATTATTTGTAAATAACGATGCTCTTACACGGATGGAAGCGGCTGCAATACACCGGAAAAAACAGGTTGGCTCGTTGGAGGATTTATAGAAATGCCAAACGTATGAATATTGAAAAGGGTGCCACAGGCTTCATCGCTGGAGGTAATCACAGAAGTGGTTGTTAGGCCATTTTATTTGAAATTTGTTTATGATTAAGAAGGAAGAAATCGACATAAAGGCTGAGGAACTTGGAGTGCATACATCCAATGTACAACGCGATTATGTATTTGGCTGGTTGCTGGCAGGCATCTTTCATTCAAGCAATGACTTGAGCCGCCAGCTAATCTTGAAGGGGGGCAATTGTTTTCGGAAAGCATACTTTGAGCATACGCGCTTCTCAAATGATCTGGATTTTTCGGTGCAAACAGAAGTAGATGAAGAAAAATTGCGCGGCTCCATTAAGCAGGCTTGCTTATTTGCGCAAGAACAAAGCGGGGTAGAATTTTTCCCCGATGATAGTCGAATTGGGAGGAGAGAACTCGCTGAGGATGATTCCAGACTTTTTGAAGCGCGTGTATATTTCAAGAGCTTTTACGGTGATGATGATATTACCTTAAAGGTAAAACTCGATGTAAAAGAATACGACCAAATATTTCTACCGATTCAAAAGAGACGCCTATTGGATCAGATGGAAAAAGAGGCCTCGTCGAACAAATTGGCGACAGAAAAGGGAGTTTCTACAGGCTTAAAAAGAGGTTGAGCCATAAACTTTTAAGTATTTGATAAGTAAGTATATTTATGGCTCACTGCC
>JACPFC010000055.1:0-7240 GCA_016183175.1 Deltaproteobacteria bacterium | reverse complement strand
GATTGTTTTGAAAACCCTTCACCTTCGTAAATTCAGGGATTTCCGGGGGCGGTTCCATGAGCTGGTCCAGCGTTTCAAAGACGATCTTGAACTTGAAATCGTATTTTTTCTCCAAACTGTCGACCTTGTGGGCGAGATCTTTATGGACCGCCATGACTTCCCGTAACCTAACGAAAGTCCGCATGATTTCGATGCTCACCTGGACGGCGCGCTGGCTACGAAGGACAGCGGACATCATCGCGACTCCCTGTTCGCTAAAGGCATAGGGATTAGCCCGGCGGAGGCCGCCCCAACTTGAAGTCACAAATTGTGACTTCAAGATTTCGAACTCTTCGGCGGTCAGCTGAAAAAGGAAATCGGCGGGAAAGCGTTCGATGTTCCGCTTGACCGCCTGAACCAAGACTTTTGGCTGTACTTCGTAGAGTTCGGCCAAATGAGTGCTCAAGATAACCTTTTGGCCCCGAACAAGATGGATGTGGCTTTCGATTCTTTCCGACGGAATGAGCTGATTCATAACCCTCCTTTGTTTAAAGACCCCTGATTCACCCCTGCCAATAAGGTTTTCGGCCGAGCCACCGTGGGAGTTTCGTTTTTTCTCAAAAAATTTCGTGAGATTATAGCATGAGGTCGGCAAGACCGGCAGAGAGGAGTTCTTGATTGAGAAAGATCCCCTTGGTGGCGACTTCTTCCTTCTTGGAAATGGTTGGATGGTAGAAGACATCGGCGACAAACCGGCCGTACATGTCGGTTTTGTAGGTTTTGACGACGATAAAGGGGATGTCTGTGAGCTTTTCCTGAACAAACGCCTTTGCCTGTTCGCCCCGTTCGGGGGCCGTACCGACAGGCACGCCCCCTTTGACCAGTTCGGCTGTGTTGATTCCGCGAAAGCGGATTCTCTGGCTGACCCAGACAGAAAAACCAAGGTCGATCCGGACAAGGAGGGTGTCGCCATCGACGACATCCTCCACGACGGCCTTGTAAACATAGAGGGGATTGGGGTCGCGTTTCAGCGTGCCGGTCTGTTCGGCGGATGGCTGGAGCCGGATGGTCTTGTAGTAGTCCTTCTGGACCGCTTTTCTGAGTGCATTTCGCCCCCAGCCTTCCTTCGAGGCGGTGGTGAGATAAAATTCCCGCTCGGCATTGTCTTTGAGGGAGAGCAATTCAACATGGTGCGTCCAGCTCAAGACGGCACCGTCCACGGACGGCACGCCGTTAGGCCAGGTGCCGTAAAACTGGACGATCCGATAAAGGAGCGACTTGTCGACTTTGAGATCCACTGAAAGCTGGGAAATAAAAGTTTCGGAAGCCGCGGGATCGATTTTCGCTTGGGCCTCGCTGATTTTCTGCCCCATCTCCCAATAGGTTTTGAGACGGATTTCATTGACGGCTGACATCGCCTGTTGTTGGCCCAGGAGAATAATGGCCGAAAGGTCGGCGACCAATTGCCGGTAGTCGTTCGAACGCACTAAAGATTCTGGCATAAGACCCAGTTTAATTCGATTTGGAGCCAAAAGCCAGTAAAATGCGCTGACTGTGCAGATGCACAGTGAAACTTTACGGGGCCGTTGCTCGAGGGAACCCCTGGGAAGATTTTTGGGGTGGGGAGGGAAGTACCAGGAATGGTGGGTGGGGGAGTGCGGACAAGCGAGGTCCCAGCCGAAGGCTGGGGCCAGCGGCTGGTCCCGCATTGCGGGACCAGAAGGAGTGCGTGGACTTCCAAAAGATGGTGGATGCGATGGAAGCAAGGAGCTGGCGCCGGAGCCGTTCACTCTGGCCGGCCGATTTGGAACAATTGGGTGGGGGGGGGTTGGGGGACGGCCAGGATGAAAAATTTCAAGGCGGTTGAAAAACTGTAGTCCGCAGGACGGTGTCGATTTGGAACACTTGTCGGCGCCGGTTCAAGCCGGAAGGGTTCGGGAGGGAGGCTTGAACCGGCGACGCGATTGAGAACACTCGAGTCCAATGAAGCTGTCGGGGGCACGCCCGGGGGCCGCGCTTAAGGGGTGGGCAATCGGTCTGCAAACTGTGTGACCCCGAAGTTGGGGGCGCACAGTTTGCCAATTGGTTGCACAAACCGTGACAGTCCGCCGTAGCTTTAGCGAAGGCGGAATGGCGCGGTTTGTGCCACTCGGGGGGCGGGAAGGGCCGGGTGCCGCTCGGACGTTCGTTAACGGGTTCCACGTTCCATCAATTCGTCTCCGTGCGTGCGTTCAGCTTCGGCTCTGAATTCTCTTCGCGCGCCTTCTTTTCTTCGCCGGCCTTTTGCGCCATTCCCTCTATAGAAAAATCTTGGAATTGGTCGGCATTATTGATAAACCAGTCTCGAACGTTTTTCAGGAAGTGACGCAGTGGCTTCCAAAACGCAAGTCTACCAACAATTCGTCAAACTCTTTGAATCGGCGCCGATCAAGAAGATAACCGGCATGACGCTCTCTTACAATGAAGAGGGTCGGGCTGTTTTTGTCATGCCGCGCAACCCGGATTTCGACCACGCCCTGCATGATACCCACGGAGGACTGATTGCCACCCTTATTGATAACGCGGGCTGGTTTACCGCCGCCGCTCATTATGAAAAGTGGGTGGTTACAACGGATTTGAACATCCGTCTTTTGGAAGCGGTCAAACAAACCGATTTGACGGCAACGGGCCGCCTTCTGCGCGCCGGGAAAAATTTTTCAGTGGCTGAAATGGAAGTTCAATCAAAAGACGGACGGCTGGTTGCGGTCGGTTCGGGCAGTTTCATGGTGACTTCAAAAGCCATTGAAGTGTGAGGGCCCGAACTCCTTATTCGGATGATTACAATTCGCAAAAGAGAGGAAAGGGGCCATTTCAACCATGGTTGGTTGGAGACCTCTCACACCTTTTCGTTTGCCGACTACTACGACCCCGCGCAGATGGGTTTTCGCACCCTGCGGGTCATCAATGAAGACCGCGTCCAGCCCGGAAAGGGTTTTGGCACCCACTCTCACCAAGACATGGAGATTATCACGTATGTCCTGGAGGGGGCTGTGGAACATAAGGACAGCATGGGGAATGTGGGGGTGATTAAGCCCGGCGATGTCCAACGGATGAGTGCGGGGACCGGCGTTACGCACAGCGAATATAATCCTTCCCAAAAAGAACTGCTTCATCTTCTTCAGATCTGGATTCTTCCCGAAAAAAAAGGACTGAAACCAGGCTATGAACAAAAGACATTTTCCCCGGAGGAAAAACGGGGAAAACTCTGTCTGGTTGCCTCGCGGGATGGAAGAAATGGATCGGTGACGATTCACCAGGACGTTGATCTTTTCTGTTCCCTGCTGGAGAAGGGTCAAACCCTTGATTGGTCTGTTCCCACCGGACGTCATGGGTGGGTTCAGGTGATTCGGGGGGAAATGAAAATAAACGGCCAATCCCTTCGGGAGGGGGACGGGGCGGCAATCAGCGACGAAAAAAGCCTCAAGATGACGGCCAGCCAAGCCTCGGAATTTCTGCTTTTTGATCTCGGGTGAGTGAGGCACAGGCAAACTTCGCAAAGATGCCTGCCAATATTAAGACCTGAGCCCGTTTACTGATGGTTTTTTTGGCAAACCGTTGTTTGTGCTCGGCCTGCTCATCGAAAAGAAAGGAAACAATATGAAGAAATCTTACGTAAAATCTCTCAAGGAATATGAGGGCCCTTTTAATCTGGAGGCCGCAAAGATTCTTGAAGCCATGAAGCGTTATAAAAATGCGCGAAAAAAACCCACCAGTGTGGCTCTGGATGAGGCGACTATTTCGGAATTAAAACAGTTGGCTGAAACCCAAGGGATCCCTTACCAGGTGTTGATTCGGGTTTTCATTCTTGATGGATTGGAGCGCATGAAAAAAGCCGCCTGAGTGGTATGGATTTTATGAAACACACCATCAAAACCGAACATGGAGGACCCAAAAAAAGAAAAGGTTATTGGGGACGAAAAAAAGAAGCAAAAACCATCAGTAGAAAAAAAAGACGGCAGATTTCAAGGCAGGTAACCAATTCAGAATTGGATGGTTAGTTCAAATCATGAAACGGCTCATCAGCCAACCGAGCATCACGGCAAGGCCGTCACCCGCCATGTTTTGCCATGTGTCCGCGGTGGCCTTCATCATCTTGATGACAATTTAAAACTTCGGGTTGCCTGGACTTCGTTCAGTTCGCTTATTTAACGGGGAGCCCGACCTTTTAGAGAATCCGGATCACTTAGAGCGGCGCATACCAGCGTCAGCACCAGGTACTGCCAATTGGCAATCACGTCGGGCTTCATCAGGATGGTCTGGCCGATGGTCAGCAGGAACATCAGCAACGAAGTCAGCGCCCAGACGATGCGGGGTTTCTTGCCGGAGAGAATGAGGAGGGCCAAAACCGGCTCCGCGATAATGATCAGCCAGGCGAGTAGAACATTCAAACCGTGGGGCGACCAGGTTTTATCGAAATCAGCCGTGATAAAACCGACAAACGTGCCGGGCCCCATGAAGATCCATTTCGCAAGACCAACGCAGAATAACCACACCCCGAAAAAGAGCCGCATTCCGCACAAAAAGAATTTCCGGGTGTCGTATTTTAAGCATTTCATCAAAGCAATTTCCCCTTTTGTTTTGAATCTTATATCAAAATACGAAAATAATGCCAATATCTTACGTATGGACAAATGACGATGAGTTGATTAGAAAAGGGGCCATAAATATAAAAAGGAGGTTACCATGAGCATCAAACTGGGCGAAACCGCCCCCAACTTCAAGGCTGAAACAACGGAAGGCCCGATCGATTTTTACGAATGGATGGGGAATAACTGGGCGATCCTGTTTTCCCATCCGAAGGACTACACTCCGGTCTGTACGACGGAACTGGGTTACGTCGCAAAAATCAAGCCGGAATTCGAAAAACGGAACGTCAAGGTGATCGGCTTGAGCGTTGATGGCCTTAGCGACCACAAGGGATGGATCAACGATATTAATGAGACGCAAAATACCAGAGTCAATTTCCCTATCATCGCCGACAAGGAAAAGAAAATTGCCGAGGTTTATGGGATGATCCATCCGCAGGCGTTGGACAACCTGACCGTTCGTTCTGTTTTTGTGATTGGTCCGGACAAAAAAGTGAAGCTCACCCTCACCTACCCCGCCTCGACCGGACGGAATTTCGACGAAATCCTTCGAGTCGTCGATTCGCTCCAACTGACGGCCAAATACAGCGTCGCCACCCCCGTCAACTGGAAGCAGGGGGAGGATTGTATCATCGTGCCGTCGGTGAAAAACGAGGAGATCCCGGCAAAATTCCCCAAGGGGCACAAGGTGATCAAGCCTTATTTAAGGACCACCCCCCAGCCCGACAGGTAATAACCTTTGACGTCTCGGGCGATCCGTTGATGGTTGCCTCATACGCGATTGAAGTTTCAACTCCATGACTCCCTCACTTGCCCGCCATCTGGGGTTTTGGGCGCTGGTTACCTACGGCATCGGGGACATTCTGGGGGCGGGTATCTACGCCCTGGTGGGAAAGGTCGTCGCCGTGGCGTACGATGCGGGATGGATTTCTTTTGTCTTTGCCGCCTTTCTGGCGGTGGTGACCGGACTGAGCTACGCCGAACTATCCGCCCGTTTTCCGGTGGCGGCGGGGGCGGCCGCCTTTATCAAGCGTGCGTTCAAAAACAGGTTGATCGCCACCCTTTCCGGCGTCCTGGTTCTTGGCACCGGCCTTTCCTCCGCCGCAACGGTGACAACGGCCTTCAGCGGTTATTTGGCACAGATCATCCCCTTCCCTCCTTTTATCAGCCGGATTCTCTTTGTGCTGGCGCTTTCCTTTTTAAGTTTTTGGGGAATCAGGGAGTCATCCCGCGTCAATATCGTCCTCACGGCCATCGAGGTTTCGGGGCTTCTGGCCGTGATTGCGGCAGGCGTCGGGCTGATCACGGGAGAAAGCATCGCCCCTTTTTTTGCAAATTCCTTCAGGGGCGATATCGCCCCCGTTCTGTCGGGCGCGACAATCGCCTTTTTCGCCTACATCGGCTTTGAAGATTTGTGCAATCTGGCCGAGGAGGCCAAAAATCCCTCGCGTGATCTCCCCCGGGCCGTTCTTGCGGCCATTGCCGTGACATCGGTCATTTATTTCGCAGTAACGGTCATTCTTCAGATAACCGTCCCGCACGCGTCTATCGCCTCCTCCGACGTCCCTCTCCTTCTTATTTTGGAAAAAGCGGGTTACACCTGGGTTGGCGACTGGTTCGCCCTGGTCGCCATGCTGGCCATTGCCAACACGGGGCTGGCCAATCTCATTATGGCCTCGCGCCTTTTGTACGGCATGGCCCAGGAGGGGCTTGTGCATCCCGTAGCAGGAAGGGTTCACGCCGTCCGTCAAACGCCGTGGGTGGGAATTCTTTTTACCGCCGCAGTCACCCTGACCCTCGTTTTAACGGGGGGGCTCAAAACCCTTGCCCAAACCACCAGTCTTTTGATTGTTGTTGTGTTCCTTTTGGTGCATGCAAGCCTCATCCGGGTGAAATTGCAAAAAGAGCCCTATGCGGGATTCAAGATTCCCCTCTTCTTCCCTTTTTTGGGTTCCATTCTCTGCCTTGTTCTTCTTGTCCGCTATCCCCTCGAAGCCTACTTGAGGAGCTGGGTCATCCTCCTGGCCGGTTTTGCCGTCTGGTTTTTGGGGAAAAGGCGGCTCTTTAACCCGTGAAGCAAGCCGCTTAATTTCTTATGAAGCACACTCTAAAAACAGAACATTCCGGAGCCAAAAAACGCAAGGGTTATTGGGGGCGGAAGCAAGTAGCCAAACTCGTCAGCAAAAAAAGAAGACGGGAAAATTCCAGGTCCATGGTTTTTGAAGCGGCAAAGGAAAATTGTGGCCAGAAAACTCGATATGCTCGTTGAATGCCCAAAAAGCCGTGGATATCTATAGGGCGTCAAAAAATATCGGCAAATTGCCCAAGGCGCTTATTGTTCACGGCCATGCGGCGCATGTCTGATTTTTTAATTTGATCCCATACCTGTGAAGCCAAAATACAAAAGGATGCTCGACGGAATGGCCAAAAAAAAGGCCCCCTCCCCTTCCAAAAGGGAGAAATCCTGGTTTCTCTACATTCTGGAATGTTGCGACGGAACCTTTTACACCGGGATCACCAACGATATTCAAAAACGCTTTGAGGCGCACAACAGGGGGCGCGGCGCGCGCTATTTAGAGAATCCGGGTCACTCAGAGCGGCGCATACCAGCGTCAGCACCCCGATATCGCCCCCGT
>JACPFC010000054.1:3077-82860 GCA_016183175.1 Deltaproteobacteria bacterium | reverse complement strand
CGGTTACTCATGTTAAAAATTGGCGCCCCCCCTTACATTAACACTCTCCCTCTCGTTCGCTATCTGACGCAGACGGTGGTCTTTGGCGCCCCCAGGGAACTTGAGGAAAAAATGGGTGCAGGAGAATTGGATGTCGCCCTCCTTCCCATTTTCAGTTTTTTTAAAAATCCCTCGTGGCAGGCAGCGTATGAGGCGGGGGTGATTCAATCGTGCGGCCCCGTGGAAAGCGTCGCCCTCTTCTACCGCGAGAATCTGCGTCACCCATCGGGTATTAAATCTATAAAATATTCTGAAGAATCAGTAACATCTATAGCATTATTTAAAGTTATATATTCAGTTTTTTGGAAGCGTGATCTCATCCACCTCGATCCACGATCCACGCCTGCCCGCTGGCAGTTTGGAGGGATCCACGATTCACTCCTTTACATCGGCGACAAAGCCCTTTTCTTTAACGAACCGGGGTACAAACGTCTCGACCTGGGCGAGGAGTGGACCAAACAAACAGGACTTCCCTTCGTCTATGCCGCCTGGATTTCCCGAAAACCGCTCTCGCGGGAGATGCTTGGCGTTCTCATTGCGGCCAAGAATGAGGGACTGGCCAAAAGGGAGGAAATTGTCCGTAGTCTGCATGATCTTCCGCTTGACCGAACGAGATGCTATCTGACAAAGAGCATCCAATACGACATCACCCTCAAAAGCCTTGAGGGGATGGAGAAATTTCAGGATCTCTCTTTTGAGATCGGCTTATTGAAGGAAAAAAGGAAATTGTGAACCAGGTCTGTCACAAAATCGAATCCGGCCAGCGTATTTATCCCGCAGAGGCCCTCGAACTCGCCTTAAACGCCGATTTTCTCTTACTCGGCAGACGGGCTCGGGAAATCGCCCGGGGGAAAAACGGCAAAAAGGCCGCCTATCTCATTGACCGGAACATTAACTACACGAATGTCTGCACGGCGCGATGCAACTTTTGCGCCTTTTACCGTCCCACGACCCGGCACAAAGAATCGTACAATCTGACTTATGCCGAAATCGATCAAAAGATCGAAGAGGTGCTGGCGCTGGGAAGCCGCCGGATCCTCATGCAGGGAGGACTTCATCCGGACCACACCATCGACGACTATGTTCATCTGGTTTCCCATATCAAAAAAAAGCACCCCGTCATTCACATCCATGCCTTTTCGCCGCCGGAAATCCACCACGTCTCGACAAAGGCCGGCATTTCATACGAAGAATCCATCATGCGGCTCAAAGAGGCCGGTCTTGCCTCGATGCCGGGAGGTGGCGCTGAAATTTTGGTGGATGCCGTGCGTGATCAAATCATGACCGGAAAATGCAATTCGCAACAGTGGCTCGATATCATGGAGGCGCTCCACCGGATCGGCCTTCGCTCGAGCGCCACGATGATGATGGGGCATATCGAAACGTGGGAGGACCGGATCGAACACCTCGACAAACTTCGAACTCTGCAGGATAAAACCGGCGGGTTTATTTCGTTTGTCCCCTGGACTTTTCAGCCTGAAAATACCGCCCTGCATCCGCGGATTAAACGAAATTCGGATGTCAAACCGGCCACGCCGTACGAATATCTGCGGCTCCTCGCCCTCTCCCGTATTTACCTGGACAACTTTGACCACATCCAGGTTTCGCTTCTCACACAAGGGACAAAGGTCGCCCAGATCGGCCTTCACTTCGGCGCGGACGATCTGGGGAGTCTGTTGATCGAGGAAAATGTCGTCCGCCTCGCCGGCTGTCCGCAGGAGGTGGGATTAGAGAAAGAAAAAATGATTCGAATTATCCGCGAGGCGGGGCTGGAGCCCTACGAGAGGGATACGTTTTACAGCAGGGCCTAGGGGTTAGGGACTAGGGTCCAGGGTAACAACAGCAGAAACCCTAAACCCTAGTGGCTAAACCCTAGACCCATCCAGTTGTTCCTTAAATCCTCCCACATCATCCCCATCGAAGGGCCGAATTTGTCGCCGGGATATCTCTGCGTCCGTGACGGCGTGATTCATGCTGTTGGCGACGAGTTTGTCTTATCGATGCAGGAAAAGGGGGAGGATTTTATCGATCTGGGGAAGATGGTTCTTTTGCCGGGATTTGTGAACGCACATTGCCATTTGGAATTGACGGCGATCGGACCGATAAAGCCCCCCCCTCCCCCCTTTGACAAAGGGGGGGAAAGGGGGGATTTTTTTGTGAGCTGGATCAAAGAACTGGTCATCCGGAAAAACAGCCTGACTGAAGATGAAAAAATCGACGGCATCAAAAAGGGCATAGCCAGGCTGATGCACTCCGGTGTCACCTGTATCGGCGACCACATCAGCTTCAACACCCCGTTGGAAGCCATCGTTAAATCACCGCTGAAAGGCAGACTGTTTGGAGAAGTGCTGGGGGTGCTCCCCGAAGTGAGCGAAGACATTTATGCCACATTCAAAAACAGGCAAAAGGAATTCAGCCAATCCGCTTCACGTTTCACCCTTCACGCTTCCCCCCACTCCGTTCATGCCGTGGATCCCGATACGCTTCGCCGCGTATTAACGGAACAACCGGCCCCCCTCTCCTGCCATCTGGCGGAAAGCAAAACGGAAGAGGAATATTTCCGGACCGAAAAGGGGGTATTGGCCCGGTTTATCCGCGAAAGGAGGCATGACATAAGACACCAAGGAAAAAGCGGGCTCGACTACCTGGAAAAACAAAATCTGCCGCTTGAAAAACTGTTGATCGTTCATGGAAATTATCTGACGCCGGAAGATCTTGAGCGAATCAAAAAGCGCTCGCTTTCGATCGTCCACTGCCCCGGCTCGCATGAGTACTTTGGCCATGAATCTTTTCCTCTCGCTGAATATCTGGCCCAGGGGATCAACGTCGCACTCGGCACCGACAGCATTGCCGGCAACACCGATCTCGATTTTCTTAAGGAGTTGAGGCGCGTCCGCAAAAAATTTCCCGCGTTGACGGCGCTTCAGATTCTGAAAGCCGCAACGCTCAATGGGGCAAGGGCGTTGGGCCTTCAGGATGAAATCGGCTCGCTCGTCTCCGGCAAAAAGGCCGATATCATCGGTTTCCTTTTGTCAAAGAACATGAATCCCGAAGAGGCCCCCTTTCTGGCCAATTCCGTCGACTGGATGATGAGCGGTCAAAGAAGAGACGCGCTTTGCAGGGAATAAATTTTGCCGCTTCCGGAGAGAAGATAAGCACGCGAGGCTCCCAGGGATGGATTCCCCCAGACCCCGCCGGATATCGGAAGGGTTTGAAGGACCTTGCCGTCCTTTTTATCGAATACGTATCCCTTGCCGTTTTCGGCGCCGAGAAGGACATGATTGCCGATGACAACCGGCGCGGAGAGCGTCCCTGCGTCAAGAGCGACCTCCCAGCGGCGGACACCGCTTGATTTGTCGAAGGCAACCGCTTTTCCATCGGCCGAGGCGAGATAAAGAGTGGTTTCATCCGTAGCGATATCGGCGCCGCTTCGGATTTCCTTCTTCCACAGGACCTGACCGGAGCCCGGGGACAGCCGGACCAGAGCGCCGAAATAACCGACCACGTAGAGCGATCCGCCATCGACAAGAACCGCCGCGTCCACGTCCTTGAAAACGGGGTTTCCCTCCGCCAGATCGCGGCTCCAGACAAGCGACCCGCTTCCGGAAGACAGGGCAACCACCTGTCCGTCGGCAAAACCGATATAGAGGCGGTCTCCGCTCACAACCACCGGCGAACTGCCGCGCATGGTGAATTCATTTTCAAAACCCTTGATGGCGGCATTCCATTTTTCCGCCCCGCTTTCCGCATCAAGACCATAAACCTCACGGCTGGTGGTCACCACATAAAGGGAACCCCCTCGAAGGGCCGGCTGGGCCAGCACCTCGCCGCCGACAAAATATTCCCACCGTTTTGCCCCCGAAGAGGCGTCGAGCGCGTAGATGGTCCCCTTGTTGTTGCCGAAATAAACGGTCGCATCGTCGGCAATGGGCCGGGAGGCGATCGGGCCGTTGGACCGGTAAGTCCAGAGAATTTTGCCGTCCGATTCGCTGACGGCGTAAAAAATGGAGGAATGAGTCCCGGTGAACACCCTGCCGTTTGCGGAATACGGCGAGGCGGATTCGGGAAAGTGCCGTTTGGCCGAGGACCCGGTTTTGAGCGACCGGGTCCAGAGCGTGGAAAAAATTTTTCTGGCGCCGCCACCGCCAGTGGCGTTGCCGCCGCCAGTGGCGTTGCCACTTTTTGCCGTTGCGGCAACAGGCGCGAGAATAAAGAGGGCCAAAGCCCCGCAAAAAAAATTTTGTTTCATCGCATCCCTTAAGAAGACAAATTCAACAAAACGAGCTGACCTTCCACTTCCTTGCGCAAAAAAGGATCATCCGCCGTCAGATCGAGAATCTGCAAATAGACGTTCCTGGCCTCCTCTTTTTTGCCCTGGCTCTGCAAAATCCGCCCCTTGAGAAATTGAATCTCTCCCCCCATATCGCCCGATTGGCCTTCCGCTTCATCCAGATATTTCAACGCCTCTTCGGCCTTTCCCATCTGCCAGAGAAGCTCCGCCCTGCTGAAACGCAAAAGGGGGGCAAGGAGTGAAAACCCCGATTCGGAGGCAGAGGTCAATTCGCCGAGCGCCTCGTCGTTTTTTCCCCGCTTGAGGTATTGGTCAACCAGAAAAATCCTCGCCGTGGAGGCCAAAGGATACCGCCCGTACCCCTTGTAAATCTCCCGATATTTTTCCTCCTGACTCTCTTTGGCCTCCCCGGCCTGAAAAAAAAGGGCGTTCAGCCGGGACAGATTGCCTTCCTTTTTTTGTCCGACCATCAGATAACCCAAGCCCCCCAACAATCCGGCAACAATCGCGAGAAAGACAACTTTTTTGTATTGCCCCAGAAACCGGACGGCATGATCGACCGCCGAGACAAATTCGTCGGTTTTTTTGGCCTTTGTTTTCGGAAGAGACTTATAACGGGGCATTAAATTTGGGGCCCTTTCGGCCCGGTCGATGCTATTTTTACTCCGCAAATTCTCCGTTTCACTCCGAATTTGCTTCGCGCCTAAGCAAAGCTTAGGCTTGACTCGCGTCGTGGATTTCGGGCCTCAAATGGCCCCAAACCCCGCGCGAACCACGGGCAAAGCCCGATGGTTCGCTTCCTCTCATTCGTCATCCAACCGAAACAGCTTCTTTAAAATTTCGTGGACCCGGCTGTCGCGGCGCATGGAATCCTCCGATTTCAATATCAGCACCGGGTCGTGCAGAATTTTGTCGATGATCGCCTCGGTGCATTTTTCCATCGCCTTTCTGTCCGCTTCCGACAGATGGCCCAGACGGCTTAAACTGCAGTCCAGCTCGCGCCGGCGGATATAGTCGAACTTCTTTCCCAGCGCGGCGATGGTCGGCGTCTGGCGTACCACGGATTCATAAAATTGCGAAGCCTCTTTTTCAATCAGATCCTCCGCTTTCACCGCTTCCGCCAACCGGATCATCCGGTTCGAATCGACCACCCCCTGAAGATCGTCGATATTGTATAAATAGACATTGGGAAGCGAATGGATGGAGGGATCGAGATTGCGCGGGACCCCCAGGTCGATGAAAAAAATCGGCCGGTGTTTCCGAAGGCTCATCAATCCCGCCGTTTTTTCCTTCTTGAGAATCGGCTCCGGGGCCGAAACGGAGGCGATGACCACATCGGAGACCGCCAGCACCTCCTCCAGCCGATCCAGCGAATAGGCCCGGCCAAGCCCCATGGAGGCCAGCCCCTCGGCTTTTTCCAGGCTCCGGTTTAAAATGGAGACATCATAAACCCCTTCCGACTCCAGATACCCCAAAACCAGCTCGGCAATCTCCCCCGCCCCGATCAACGCCACCTTTTTTTTGGCCAGGTCGCCGAAAATTTTTTTGGCCAGCTCCACGGCGGCCGACCCGATGGAAACCTTCTTTTCCGAAATTTTGGTGTCGGTGCGGATTTTTTTGGCCACAAAAAAGGCGCGGTGCATCAGCCGATTCAAAAACAGTCCCGTCGTCCTTGCGGCCAGCGCCTTTTGATAGGCCTCTTTCACCTGCCCCGAAATCTGCGCCTCCCCCACGACCAACGAATCGAGGCTGGCGGCCACCCGAAAGACATGACGGACGGCGTCGAGTTCCCGGTATTCGTAGAGGCAGGGTTCGAGGGAATCGAGACGGAGATGGTTCAGATCGGCGACAAAATTTTTGATCTCGCGAGTACAGGTGGAGGCGTCCCGCGCCACGGCGTAGACCTCCATCCGGTTGCAGGTGGAGACAATCAGCCCCTCCGCCACCGGTTCAAGAGAGACAAGCTGTTTGAGCGCCGCGTCGAGACGGGAAGGCGTAACCGCGAGCTTCTCCCGCAACGATACGGGAGCTGTTTTATGATTCAGACCGACGACAATGTGCTCCATAACCTACATCCTCTGCACCCACGTGAGTAAAAAAATCACCGCCGCGAATCCGACGCTGGAAAGGAGAATTCCCCTCCTCCCCACCCATCCACGTGAGACGCGCAGATTCAAAAAGAGGGCAAAAAAGATCCAGGCCGCAAACGAGATCAGCTCTTTCAGACTGCCGGTGACATAGACCCCCACGATCGACTTGGACCATCCCCCGCCGGTGATGATCCCCACGGTGAAAAAAACAAACCCGATGTAGAGCGAGCGATAATGAACCAGATCCAGAATTTCCAGCGGGGGCAGTCGGTCGAAGAGCCCTCCTGTTTTCTTGTGTTTGATCCGGCGCTCCTGCACAAGGTAAATCAATCCGACGACAAAACTCACCATGAAGACGGCCGAGGCGATGAAGACAAAAACCAGATGGATAAAGGCCCACGGATTTTCCAGAAAATACCCGGGCGCCCGGTAGCGGACCAGCGCGGTGAGACTCAAGATGTTGAAGACCAGCCCCACCGGCAGAAGAATCAGCCCCGCCGCAAAAAAACGGTGCGAAAAACAGAGAAGGACAAAGGTCAGAACCACGCAGAGGCTCACCAGTTGGAGGCTCTCAAAGGGGCTGACAAGAAAAGGATATCCTTGAAGGAAAAAATGGCGGATGAGAAAAACGGCATGGATCAAAAGCCCCCCAATGGTCACCCGGAGGGCGATGGCCGAAAGAATTTTAGGGCCGAATATGGAACGAAGGCAATAGAGAAGGGTGGCCGCAATATAAACGGCCAAAACGACGAGAAAACCGCTGGAATAGCTGATTGTCGGCGGCATGCTATTTCTCTTTTTAATGGACTCGACGGGTTGCGTCAAGGCCAACAAAATTCTTGATTTTGGCAAAAAATCGTCGGATAAAAACAAAATGTCGGGACAACATGTAAAAACGGCGACCGATGACAATTTCGAGGCGGAGGTGCTTGGTTCATCCCTTCCGGCCCTTGTCGATTTCTGGGCGGTCTGGTGCGGCCCCTGCAAGGCGCTGGCCCCGGTGATTGACGATCTCGCCAATGAATTTCAGGGCAAAATAAATGTCTTCAAGCTGAATGTGGACGAAAACCCGGAAACCGCCGCCCGCTTCGGCATCCGCGGCATTCCCACCATTCTTCTTTTCAAGGGGGGAAAGGTTTTTCAGCAATCGGTCGGGGTTGTCCCCAGGGAATCGCTCAAGGAGATCATCCTTTCGGCGCTGGGCTGACTACCGCCCCAGCGAGCAACCCCCGCCGTTCGAAGAGGAGCCCCCCGCGGAAGCCCCGGAGCCGGAAGTTCCCCCGCCCGCCGTTCCGTCGTCTCCCACGTCAACTGGCGAATCTTCCACCTCATCCCCCGGTTCCGACGCCCCGGTGATCGTCGTCCCCCCGCTTTCCGCCTCCCCGCTTGTGCTGACGCATGGCTCCGTATCCATCTCAACGGCCTTGAGCGCCGATTCCACCTCGGCGCAATCGGCATCGGCGATACTGCCAGTCCCGATCAACTCCTCGCACGAGGCAACAAGCGCCTCATAGTCGTCCTGAAAATTGGAGACCTCGATCAGCTTGGTGGTAAGGGCCCGATAGTGAATCGCCTCCATCTTTTCCCTCCCGATGCCGGTGACCGTGACGCCGTTGAAACTCCCTCCCTCCGCCATCAAATAAGCCGCCTTGTTGGGGACCCCCGAGTTGATATGGATGCCGCCGTAATCGGTTTCGGCGGAGAGCGCATTCTCGCAGGAAAAAAGGGATGAAGAGACCCTGTCCGGCTGGCCATAGGCGGTCGGATCGGCCATGTCCCGGCTGGGCGTCGGATAATCGGCCTCTTCTCCAATGGACCAGTTGCCGTCGAGGCTGGAACCGAAGATATCCGAATACGACTCGTTCAAGGCCCCCGGTTCATAGGCCAGAAAAAGATTGCTTGAATTGTAGGTGACACCGTGCGTGTATTCATGGCCCAGCACATCCCGTGCCACCATGTTTTCACAAAAAACCAGCATATTCTCCGACCCAAGGGCATAGCTGTTGCCGCAACCGGCCGCCCCGGACCAGGCCCGGTACCCATCGTCATAGTGAACCGTCACCCCCAATTTCGCCCCGTTGTTGTCCCAGCCGTCCAACCCATGTTTGTCAAAAAAGTATTGATAAGCCTCTTTGGCATATCCGTAGGCTAAATCCGCCTCGGCATCGGCGCCGGCAGTGAAATCCCCCGTGATGACAAGATCGCCGGGGAGCAACCAGGCCGAATTCGCGTCGTAAACATCGGCGGAAAAGGCGCGGGCGACATAAGGATACCGAAACACAATCGACCCCGTGTGCGCGTCGAGATAAATTTTTTCATAAAGGGCCGGCTTATTCTTGACGACCCCTTTGATTGGAATCTCCCAGACCAGATGAACTCCCACGATCTTTCTGTTGAACAGAGAGCGGTCGAGTATTTTCAATGTGGGTTCTTTCAAGTCCAGACGGACAAAAGGGCGTTCCTTCATCAAAAGCCTTTTGAGAATTTTTCCCGCCTCGTCCGACGACAGTTTTGGCGTCACATCCACCGAAAGCCCGGGCGCAAAGCGCCCGCCGATCGATTTGAGTTCATTCGCCTCGTTTAAGCCCACGCGCAGTTGGGCGCCCAGCACGGGAACGCCCTGATAGATCTGCCGGTATTTCATCTGCCTGAAGCCAAGGCGGTCCGTTTTTTCTTCGATTGGCGTCAATTCGGTTTCGGGATCCTTCATGCCGAAGCTATCTTTGTATTCCCCCAGATACTTGATGGCAACGATTGCCGGGGCCTCATCCACAGCGGCCTTGTATAAAGTCGGTAGTGTCTTGCTACGGGCCGAAACCGAACCGGCAGGGCCGCTGGCAGGGCCAGTGCCGGCGCCAAAGATGAGACTCAAGAAGACGATGAACGCCCAAATCAAGCGCAAATCAAAACCCCAACCGTTCCTTCGGGTTCAGCGGATTGATCACCAGCCCCGAGGGGACTTTGGGGTAGAAATAAGTCGATTTTTGCGGCATCTTTTCGCCCGCCAGCGCGGCCGTCTCCATCTCCTCGATGCGCGTGGGATTAAGCAAAAAAGCGATTTCGCAATTTCCCCGCCGGGTCTCGTCGATGGCCTTTCGCGCGTCTTTCCAGTAAATGATGTTTTCCTGGCCGGCCTGGGCTTGGGGAGTAATGCGCAGGATCTCCTCGAACACCAGACGGTGCAAAACAGTAACATCCAGATCCACCAGCGACGGCGGCACCCTTGCCGCCACGGGCGAATGACGCCAGGCCCTCTTCTTCATGGCCAGAAGAAAAGATTTTTTGGGGTCGCGGGTGACGAGAACAAAGGCATGAGAATCCGCCCCCTCTTCCGCCAGGCGCGCGGTGACAGTGGCGGAGTCATCGCCAACCAGGGGCGTCACGGTGAAATGCTTCTGGAGCATGCGGATAAAATCGCCGAGCTCAAAATCGACCAGATGATGGAGGGCCCGGTGAATGGGGAGGATGATAAGCCCTTCGTCGTCACGGTTGGTGAAATACATGAGGACATAGTTGAACGGCTCCAGCCCTTCCCCGGGAGGAAAATTTCTCCGGCATTCATCGCGGTAGTTAAGCGCCGTTTCGTACCGATGGTGCCCGTCGGCGATAAAAACCGGCTTGTCCGAGACAAATTCCCCCACGAATTTGCAGACAATCGGATCGGTTTCGCGCCAGACCTGATGACGTTCCCCCTCCACCGTCGTAAAATCGAAAAGGGGTTGTCCCTCTTTTAAACGGGTGACAAGGTGATCGACCCTTTTCCCCGGATCGGAATAAAGGGTAAAAACGGGGGACAACTGGGCCTGGACCGCGCGGGTCAGCTTGAGCCGGTCGGCCTTGGGCCCTTCCAGCGTCTTTTCATGAGGTCTGACGCCCCCTTCCGAAAAATCCTCAATTCTGCGAACGCCGAAAAAGCCCTTGCGCGTCACCGGCCGGCTGTCGGGAAGGGACGGTGTCCCAAGAGTGAAAGTCTGGTGATGAAAATAAAACGCCGGCTTTGCGTCAGGGACGAGAACTTCCCCCTTCAGCCATTCCTGAAACGTCGCCTTCGCCGCCTCGTAACGGAGATCCCCCGGTTCGCGGGGCAGATCGACCCGGACAAAGTTGTAATCGCTCCGTTGATAGAAATCCCTCTGCATTTCGGGGTTGATCACGTCATACGGAGGGGTCACCACGCGGGAGATATCCCCCACTTTTTGAGGATTATAAGTGTACGCCCGAAAGGGAAAAACTTTGGGATCAGTCATAGGACAATTTCGCCTTCACGAATCACTTTAAGTTTCTTTCCGGATACATCTAAAATAGTTGATCCTTTCGATCTCTTTAATCTTCCGCCTGAAACAACGCCGTCGATTTTTTTCCCCAATTTTCTCCGGGCCGAAAGGCCACTTGTCGCCGGTTTTTGTCCGGACCGGTTGGCGCTGGTGGCGGTGATGGCGCCGCCCGAAAGCCGGGTCAGACGCCGGGCAACAGGGTTGGAGGAGATTCGAACGCCGATTTTTCCCGATCCTCCCGTGAGAAACTGGTTCACCCCCTTTCGCGCCTTAAACACGAGGGTCAATGGCCCCGGCCAGAAACGGCTGATCAATTTTTTCTCGCGGGGGCCGATCCCGCGGACCCATCGTTTGAGCTCTCGTTGCGAGTCGATCAAAATTGAAACCGGTTTTCCCTTTTCTCTCCCCTTTATTTCAAAAACTCGTCCTACCGCATCCGGATTATCCGCCCTGGCCGCCAGTCCATAAAATGTTTCGGTGGGATAGGCGACAATGCCCCCCTTTCTGACAATCCGAGCGGCCTGCGCCACGGTTAAGACTGGACATCTTCTCATATCAAATCCCCCCTCCCCCCCCTTTGGCAAAGGGGGGCCGGGGGGATTTACCCCCGCTCTTCCTGCAATTTTTTGTTCTTTTCCACCACCGCCGCTGTCGCCTTCTTTCGATATTCAATCAGACGTTTTCCCAAATTTTTGTCTTCAAGGGCCAGAAGTTGCACCGCCAAAAAACCGGCGTTTTTGGCCCCCGCCTTGCCGACCGCCACGCAGGCCACCGGAATCCCCGGCGGCATCTGGACGGTGGACAACAGGGCGTCCAGACCGTTCAACGAAGAACCTTCGAGCGGAACCCCGATGACCGGCAAAATCGTATGCGCCGCCATCGCCCCCGCCAGGTGATTGGCCATCCCCGCCCCGGCGATGATTATTTTGATCCCTTTTTTGGAGGCCTCCCTGGCGTATTCGGCCGCCAGTTCCGGCGTCCGGTGCGCCGAGAGAATTCGCGTCTCTGCGGAAATGCCGAATTCCTTTAAAATCTTTTCCGCCTCCTGCATGGACGGAAGATCCGAATCGCTCCCCATCACGATGGCAACTTGTGGAGTCATAATCCCCTCCTCCCAATATCTCTCCGATAATGCGCCCCCTCCCACGAAATAGCCGCACAAGCTTCATAGGCCCGATCCAGCGCCTTTTTCAAATCTTTCCCCCTCGCCGTCACCCCCAAAACCCGCCCGCCGTTGGTTAAAAAGCGCCCCTCTTCTTTGCGCGTTCCGGCGTGAAACACAAGGACATCCTTCATCTTCAAAACTTTTTCAAGACCGGAAATCGGCTTGCCACCAGGTGGCTTGCCGCCAGGCGGCTTCCCTTTCTCAAAAGAACCGGGATATCCGCCGGAGGCCATCACCACACAGCACGACGGCTCTTTTAAGAACCGGATCGGAAATTCCGAAAGCCCGCCGGATCCGGCCGCCTCCATCAGCTCCACCAGATCCGACTCCAGGCGAAAAAGAATCGCCTGCGCCTCCGGGTCGCCGAACCGGCAGTTGAATTCGATAAGATAAGGCTCGTCCTCCCGAATCATCAACCCGGCGTAGAGAATGCCGCGATAAGGGCGGTCTTCAACCGTCAATCCTCTCAAGGTCGGCTCGATGATTTTTTCGATCACCTTGCGGCGAACCTCCTTTGTGACAACTCCCGCGGGACTGATCGCCCCCATCCCCCCTGTGTTCGGCCCTTCGTCGTTATCAAAGACCCTTTTGTGATCCTGACACGATTCGAACGGAAGAAATTGCTCCCCATCGGCGACAACCATAAAAGTGGCCTCGATGCCCGGGAGAAATTCTTCCAAAATTATCTTTCTTCCCGCCGGCCCGAATTTCTCATGGACCAGCATATCCTCCACCACGCGGACGGCCTCCGCCTCGTCCCGCGCCACCACCACCCCCTTTCCCCCCGCCAGGCCGTCCGCCTTGACAACCACCGGGAACGAGGTTTGTTCGGAAAGCGCCTTTCGCACTTCTACCGGATCGCTGAAAATCCTGAATCCTGCCGTCGGGATCCCGTGTCTTAAGGCAAATTCCTTTGTGAAACATTTGGAAGATTCAAGAACGGCCGCCTTTTTGCGCGGGCCGAAGACCTTAAGCCCCCCCCTTTCAAATTCGTCCACAAGACCAAGGCTTAGGGGGAGTTCCGGACCGACCACCGTCAGATCGACGCCGTTGGATTTTGCAAAAACAGCCAAACCGGCGATGTCTTCCGAAGAAATATCCACACATTCGGCAAGTCCCGCAATGCCGGCGTTTCCGGGGGCGCACCAGATTTTTTTCACCTTTGGGCTTTGGGAAAGCTTCCAAACGATGGCATGCTCTCTGCCGCCTGAACCGATCACAAGAATTTTCATGGATTTTGAACGGTGTGGATATATTAAAGCGAAGCGGAAAAAACAAGCCTTTTAACGCTGAAAAGAGCTCGCCTACACCGTCACGATGTCTTCAATTTCCTCATCCTCTTCGGGAGGCGGATCGGAGATGGTGGTCTTTCTCTTGGCGATGATCTCCACCGAGACAACAGTCATTAAAAGAACCAACAAGCCCGCCCGAAGCAGTTGCATCAGAATGTTTTTCAAATATCACCTCGCACCTCAAGGATACCATGGCTTGAACTCCCCGCAAAGGCCCAAAAATCAATGGTTGGAAGCGATGCGTTAAAAAGATCAGGACTTGGCGCGACGCATCATTTGGGGGAAGAGGCGTCAAACAGGCCGCTTAAGGCGTGGCTGACCACCCCTTTCAAGTCCTCCCCGTGGGCGGGATAAGTGGCAAGGCCGTAATGGATGTGCGGCTTGATGACATCTTTGGAGCGGCCGATGGAAAATTCCTTTTGCATCATCTTTTTTTCGATCCTGCCGGCGACGCTTTTGAGCTGGTCGGAACCGGTCTCGGCAAGCAGAACGGCAAAGGTGTCGCGGTCGTAGGCAAAGACGCCGTCGTAGCTCCGGCAGGCCTTTTTTAAAAATTCGGCGATCTGGGTAAGGAGGTGATCCACCGCCGGGCGCCCAAAATCCTTGGTAATCAGCTCCAGCGGCTCCACCCGGACGAAAATAAGGGAGGCCGGATACCCCTTTCGGCGGGCCCTTTCCATCTCCTGCCCCGCAAGCCCCTCAAAACCCCGACGGTTCATCAAACCGGTGGCCAGGTCACGGGTGCTCATCCGCTCGAGCGTTTCCTCCTTAAGGCGGCTTTCGCGGAAAAAAGAAAAGATTCTCCAAAATAAAACCAGATAAAGGACAAAAAGGAACCCCCCCCAAAGACCAAACGGAAGAAGGCTGTCGGCAGTGCGATGGGTGAACGCAAAAAAACCCAACCCCGAAAAAAGGACAAGCCCAAACAGGCAAAAAAGGAGTTTAAGAAAGGTTCTTTGGCTCTTCCGCATATCCAATCCCTATGGTGAGCGAGCGTTCCGCCTCAGGCGGACGCGAGCGAACGGGGGGTAGGGTTCCCAAGCCGCGCCGCCGGTGGCGGATTAAGCGGCTTGGGAGCGGAATCAGTTTCCGCCCCCACCTCACTCGAACCGGTGGCGTTCGGTGGGGACCCCGGGCGCCAGCGGCAAAGCCCCCGATCCTGTAGATCCGAAACCGTTTTTTCCGCGCCCGCTTTCTTTAAGGTCGGCGACTTCAACAAGTTCCGCTCTCGCAACGGGCGCCACGATCATCTGCGCGATGCGGTCGCCCCGGTTGAGAACGACCGGTTCGTTCCCCAGATTGACGATAATCACGCAAATCTCGCCCCGGTAGTCGGCATCGATGGTCCCCGGCGAGTTGAGAAGCGTGATTCCCTGTCTCACGGCAAGCCCGCTTCGAGGCCTGATCTGCGCCTCGAAACCGGGCGGAAGCTCGATGGCCAGACCGGTGGGGACAAGGCGCCGCTCAAGGGGCTTGAGATGGATCGCCTCTTCGATATCGGCCATCAAATCCATCCCGGCGGCGTGTTCGCTCTGATATTCCGGGAGGGGGAGCGGATCGAGACTCTCGCGCACCCGTTTTACTTTTATGGAGATCATTTTTGTAACAATTCAGTCTCGGATGGATGCTTGAGGTTCCATCGGTGTGTTTGAGCGCAACCTTAGTGCCCATCGCCAACTGGTACAAGCCAAGAGAGAATCAACAATTCGAGTGGCGACAAATAGACCGCGAGTTCCGATGGAACCGAAAGCAGACACCGAGACGGAATTGTTACTCATTTTATTTCTTTGCTTCCAAAAACTTCACCACATACTGAACGCCGGATACAACATTAAAAAAGACGCCGACACCGACGCAAATCCAGCCGGCCGAATAGACACTGACGCCGAAAACCGGATAATACAGCAAAAGCCCCGAAAGCCCGAAATTCATCCAGGCGGTCTTCTGCTTTCCCAGTTCCGCCGCCGCAATGATGACCCCCTCGCCTGCCGCCACCGACCTCAAGCCGGTGATGAGAAATTCGCGGAACAGCAGGACCACGCAAAGCCAGGCGGGAAACCGCTCCATCGGAATCAGCATGATCATCACCGTCATGTGGATAAGCTTGTCGGCCATGGGGTCGATGAATTTTCCCATCGTGCTCACCTGGCCGTATTTTCTTGCCCAGTAGCCGTCAACGAGATCGAAAATCCCGGCGGCGATGAAGGGAATGGCGGAAAGGAGGGCAAAAAGACGGTTCTCGTCGTCGGAACGATGCGGTCCCTGAAGCAAAAGAAAAACCATGACGATCGGAATCGAGCCCATCCGCCCCAGAGACATCACGTTGGGAACGTTAAAGAGAATCTTGCGGTTGATGGGAGACATGACAAATATTTATGTTTGACGTTAACGAATCATGCCTCTAATGTCCAACGAAAACAAAAAAATGACAATAAAAACGGATGTCTTAATCATCGGAAGCGGAATTGCCGGTTTAAGCTCTGCGCTCAAGCTGGCCGATCGTTTTCGCGTCGCCGTTGTCACCAAGCGCGAGGCGATGGAGAGCAACACCCGTTATGCCCAGGGGGGAATCGCCTCCGTGATGTCTTCAGCCGACAATTTTGAATCGCACATGAAAGACACGCTGACCGCCGGCGCCGGATTGTGCCGCCGCAATGTCGTGGAAAAAATTATCGGCGACGGGCCCCGGCTGATCCGGGAACTCTTGAAATGGGGGGCCAAATTTTCCAAAAAGGACCGGAACGAATTCGACCTCGGCCGAGAGGGGGGGCACTCCCGGCGCCGTGTTCTTCATTCGGCCGACACCACCGGCGCCATGCTCGAATCGGCCCTCTTAAAGTCAGCCGCAAAAACCAAAAAAATCCGCCTCTTTGAATTTCACACCGCCATCGACCTCATCACAACCCGAAAAATAAACGGATGGGGCGCCGGCAACCGCTGTCTGGGGGCCTACGTGCTCGATACAAAAAGCGGAGAGATCAAGGTCTTTGAGGCGGGGGCGACCCTCCTGGCGACCGGCGGCGCCGGCAAGGCCTATCTTTACACCACCAATCCGGATATCGCCACCGGCGATGGGCTGGCCATGGCGTACCGGGCGGGGGCAGGCATGGCGAATCTCGAGTTTGTCCAGTTCCACCCGACCTGCCTCTACAACCCGGGCGCTTGGGCGCCGGTAACCGACAGGGTCGGCCGCCAGGCCGGCAGGGCCGGTGCCGCCGGAAAGGGAATCCCGAAAGAACGCATTTTCCTCATCTCCGAGGCCCTTCGCGGCGAAGGAGCGAAACTTCTCCTGGCCGACGGAGAGCGGTTCATGGAGAAATGCCACCCGATGAAGGAGCTGGCCCCGCGCGACGTCGTGGCGCGGGCGATCGACTCGGAGATGAAACGGACCGGCGCCCCCTATGTTTTGCTCGATATTTCCCACAAAAAAGGGGCCTTCATCAAAAAACGGTTTCCGCATATTTACGATACCTGCAAAAAATCGGGCTACGATCCGGCGCGCGGCCCCATCCCGGTCGTTCCGGCGGCCCACTATTTTTGCGGCGGCGTTGTCGTTGACGGGGAGGGAAAAACGGAGATCGGGTCGCTCTACGCAATCGGCGAGACCGCCTGCACCGGATTGCACGGGGCCAACCGGCTTGCCTCCAACTCGCTTTTGGAAGGGGTGGCAACGGCCGATTACGCGTCTCAAGCCATCATCCGGGACCTCCCAAAAACAAAAAAGACGGGCACGGCCATCCCGCCATGGGACCCCGGAAAGGCCGTGGATTCCAACGAGGCGGTCGTCATCACCCAAAACTGGGACGAGATCCGGCGCTTCATGTGGAATTATGTCGGCATCGTCCGCACCGACAAAATCCGGAATCTCAAGGAAGAAATCCGGGAATACTACTGGAATTTCAAGATCACCCGGGATCTGGTCGAACTGCGCAACCTAGCCGACGTGGCGGAGATGATCATCGACTGCGCCATGGCCCGAAAGGAATCGCGGGGGCTTCATTATAATCTCGATTATCCTGAACCGAAAGAATCGGAGAAAAAAGACACGGTGATTCGCCACACCCCTTTGTAAACACCTTTTTCACTTCCATACCAGTTTCGATGCGGCAAAAGGGCCATGGACCGAAAGGGTGTAAGGGGCTTCATCGTTGGCCGCTTCGGCGGGGAACCAGACGTAATAGCCGCGCGACCACGAATCGAGGTAGGGGTAAAAAAGCCTTTCCAGCGGATTGGGCCGGTTGACCTTTTCGAGCCTTAGCGGGGCAAAGTCGCGCCCGCCGGCCTGCAATCGGAGGTCCCATTTCGCGCGGGGATTGGCCAGATCGTCGAAATGGCGGTCGTAATTGTAAAACGCGACAAAAAAGAAAACCGCGCCGTCCTGTTTGCGGGTCAATTCGTTTAAAAAATCCTCCTGTTCCGAATCCGACAGATCGTAGAGCTCGCCGTATTTGAGCGCCTGGGCGTTCAATATTCTGTCGTTGAGCATGGTTGCGTGCCAGAGGACTTCGGCATGAAAATCCTTGGCCCGATAGACCGAATCGGATCGCGTCCATTTCTTGAGAACCTTTTTATAGGAAAGGGATCCCCCAAGAGCCGTCAATGGAGCAATGAGGCAACAGACCAATATAATGAAATACCCTGGTTTTGAATTTTGCACTTTAAACTTTGAACTTTGCTAACTCAAAAGCTCGCTTTTCGTAAACAACACTTTCAGTTCGTATCCCGCCTTTTCAATCGCCTCGCGCCCCCCCTCCTCGCGGTCGATGACGGCAAAAATACCGGCGACTTCAAGGCCGGCTTCAAGGGCCCTTTGGGCGGCCTCCAGAGAACTTTTTCCGGTGGTGATCACATCTTCCAGCAGAACCACCCGCATGCCGGGGCGCAAATTTTTAAATCCCTCGATCCAGTTCAAGGTCCCATGTTTTTTGGGCTCCTTGCGGATGATGAAAGCGGGAAGCGGTTTTTTTCTCAAATGGCTGACAAGGGCAACTGACGTGACCAGCGGGTCAGCCCCCAGGGTAGGCCCCCCCACCGCCTCAACCGGCGGATTCTCCTTTTGGATTCTTTCAAAGAACAGTTCTCCCAACAACCGCGCCCCCTCCGGATTCAACGCCGTCTGTCTGGCGTCAAAATAAAAATCGCTTTTCCGGCCGGAGGCGAGTGTGACCTCTTTTTGCTCGTAGGAAAGTTTTAAAAGAAGTTCCTTAAGGCGTTCGCGCGGATTCATGACTCGGCGTACGACCTTTCCACCCTTTCCTGTTCCTCCTTGCACTTGATGCACAAATCGGTCACGGGGCGGGCCAAAAGGCGCTTGGCGCCGATTTCTTCGCCGCAACTTTCGCAGATTCCGTATTCGCCCGCCTCGATTTTCTGGATGGCCTTGTCCACCTTGCGGAGCAGAACCCTTTCGCGGTCGCGGAGCCTCAAGTTCATCGACTGGTCGGCCTCGGAGGCGGCCAGATCGACCTCGTCCGGCAGATCGTCGGGGTCGAACACCATCCCCTTCTCCTTGGTCGATTCGGCCTGGGTCAGGATATCCTGACGGCGTTCTTCTAAAAGTTCCCTGAATTTTTTGAGTTCTTTTTTATTCATAACCCCCCCTACTCGATGAATCGCGAACAGTAATGATAGGCCCGAAATACATTGATCTTCAAGTTTTTTTTTGGCACCCTTGTAACAATTCAGTCTCGGGTGAATGTCTTTTGGGTTTTGTCGGCTGTTTGAGCGCAACCTATTAAATCGGGGGCTTTGCCGCTGGCGCCCCCGCGCCCCCCGTTCGCTCGCGCGGAATAAATCCGTCGCTCGCTCACTAGCGAGCAAAGCGAGCGAGAGGGGGAGGCTCCATCCGGCTTTGCCGGTGGAGGGGGCGACGCGAGCCCCTGTGATAACCCGCGAGTTCCGATGGAACCGAAAGCAGACACCGAGACTGAATTGTTACGTATCCTTATTCTCAATGACCTCAAAAAAACCGGATTTTCAGCGGGTTGATTCGATTCTTGCGGGGACCTTGAAGGGCCTCAACCTCGAGGAAAAATTCAGGGTCTATCCCGTCTGGAAAAAATGGACGGAAATTGTCGGCGAAACCGTCTCAAGCCGGGCCCAACCCGATTATGTGACGGGCCAGACCCTTGTGGTTTCGGTAACCCATCCTGTCTGGATGAACGAACTCGAACTGCAAAAGGAGATTCTCCTCTCAAAAATCAACGCACTCGACCTTGCCACGCCCATCGGCGATATCCGCTTCCGGCTCCGAAAATAAAAAACAGGGAGAAAATCCGATTTTACCATGGAAGCGTGCGGGCAACCGGACGGTTACGTGGACAATGACGATGACTGCAACGATGCCAGTTCTGCCACCCATCCCTACGGTGGAAAAAGGGGACAGGCACATAATATTGACATTTGGGAGAAGAGTCGTTATTAAGACCTACCTATGGCCCGGTTGCCACGTTCTTGGACCTCAGAACTGTCTGGTTCCTTTCACATTATCTCACGTGTTGCGGGAGGGGAACGTATCTTCGGTGACGAGGAAAAAGAATATTTCCTCCTGCTTCTGGAAAAACTTTCAAAGGGCTTTTTTGTAGACGTTCATTCATTCTGTATTTTGGACAACCACTTTCATATCCTGGCCACAGAGCGCGACCAGCAGGTCCGGAAGGCTTCGAAACGCGAACTCATAAGACGGTACCAGGAGATATTTGGCAAAGAAAGTCAGCCTCCTCCGGGGTCCTATGAACGAGACGGTACTGTACTTCCCGATGAAGACGATGGCCTCGAGCGGTTGAGAAGCCGCCTCGGGTCGATCTCTCGGTTCACTCAGGAACTGAAGCAGGGATTGAGTCGCTGGTATAACAAGCGTTCAAAGAGGCGAGGTTACTTGTGGGCGGAACGGTTCAAGGGGGTAATCGTCGGCAAGGGGGAGGCCCAACTCGTCTGTAGCGCCTATATTGATTTGAACCCCATACGAGCGGGGATTGTGAAATGGCCGGAGGATTATCGATGGAGCAGTATCGGTTTGATGTCACGCGATCCGAAGAGGGCTAGGAGACTATTAAGCCCCCTGTCGCCCGAACGTGTCACAGGCGAGGGAGGAGGGTATTCATTGTATCGTCTCTTTGTTTATGAAGCCGGGGGAATCAAGAAGGACAACCGAGCGGCGATCTCTGAGAAGAAGGTTCAGGAGGTGAGGAGGTTATTGGGCCGACTCGGTTTGGGCGACCAGCTTCGATATCGGATGAGGAATCTTACCGAGGGCCACGCGATAGGGAGCAGGGAACTCATTGAACAGGTTCAGGGAAAGAACAGGCGCAGGCATATAAAGCCACGGAATCTTACGGAGGGAGAGAGCCTGTTTACGACGCGGGTGCTGAAATTATAAATTATGTGCCTGTCCCCTTTTCTTAAAAGAAAACGACTATTTTAGGAGATTATAAGGTGGTGGGGTGGTGGAGGAGCCCTTCGACTCACGCGCCGCTTTTAAAAAATTCTCCGCCATATATGATGAACGGACAAAGGGACCGGAAAAGACCGCCCGAAAGCCGATTTCTTCTCCTATTTGTTTGAAGGTGTTGAAACGGTCAGGATGAATGTACTCGACAACCGGCAGATGTTTGGGGGTCGGTTGGAGATATTGCCCCAAAGTGAGTAGATCGCATCCGCTTTCAACCAGATCTCTCATCGCGCCGATCACCTCTTCCTCTTCCTCCCCCAATCCCAGCATCAGGCCCGATTTGGTGAATTGACGGGGAAAATTTTTTTTCACATGGGAAATAACCGAAAGAGAGCGGGCATACTTGGAGGCAGAGCGAACCCGGGGGGTGAGCCTTTGAACGGTTTCGAGATTGTGATTGTAAATTTCCGGCCCCGTCCCGGCGACTTGAGAAATCAGTTCCCCCTTCCCCTGAAAATCGGGGGTCAGCACTTCGACAATCATTCCCGGATTTTCTCTTCGGATCTGCCGGACGGTCTCCGCAAAATGTCCCGCCCCCAAATCGGGGAGATCGTCGCGATCCACCGAAGTGATGACCAGATGCTTCAAGCCAAGCGAGGAGGCCCAGTGGGCGACGCGGCGGGGGTCGGCCGGATCAAGCGATTTTGGCCTCCCGGTCGCCACCGCGCAGAATTTGCAGGCCCGCGTGCAAACCTCCCCCATGATCATGATGGTGGCGATTCCCCGGGCGAAGCACTCGGAGATGTTGGGGCACCGGGCTTCCTCACAGACCGTGTGAAGGTTTAAGGCACGGAGTTTTTTCTGCATCGGCTGAAGGGCGGTGAGCGATAATTTTTTTTTGAGCCAGGGGGGTTTCATATCGGAAATGTCAAATGTCAAAGTTCAAATTTCAAAGGAAACTCCAAAAAAAACAATTTCAACAAATTTTATAATTTGTTTTTTCTATTTGTTTTTTCCTTTGACATTTGGAATTTGACATTATCACGAGACGTCAGCAAGCTCCAATTTTCCCTCCCACCTCTGCGCCAGAATTTTTTTGAGGAGCCGATGTTCGTCCTTCTCCAATCCAGGATCCTCTTCAATGATTTGAAACGCCCTCTTCCGTGCGGCATTCAGCAGATGACCGTCACGAATCAAATGCGCCAGACGAAATTCCGGCAGGCCTGACTGCCGTGTCCCCAGATAATCGCCCGGGCCGCGGATTTTCAAATCTTCTTCGGCGATTTTGAATCCGTCGTTGGTCTCTTCCATCGCCTTGAGGCGATAGCGGGTCTCCTCCGACTGGGCGTAGCCGGCTATCAACAGGCAATACGATTGCTCTCCCCCGCGTCCCACCCGTCCACGGAGCTGATGCAATTGCGAAAGTCCAAACCGCTCCGCATGCTCGACCACCATCACCGTGGCATTCGGAACATCGACCCCCACCTCGATAACCGTTGTTGAAACCAGAATTTGCACCTCGTTCTTTTTGAATCGATCCATGATCCCCTCTTTTTCCGCCGGATTCATCCGCCCATGGAGAAGCCCGACCGTATGATCTGAAAAAACGGCCTTCAAAGATTCCGCCATCTCGACGGCATTTTTCAGATCCACCTTTTCACTCTCTTCAATCAACGGGTAGACAAAATAGACCTGCCCCCCGCATTCCAGTTCGCGGCGGATCAGATCGTAGGCGCGAGGCCGCATCTTTTCGTTGAAAAGATAAGTCGTGATCGGCTTTCGCCCGGAGGGCAGTTCGTCGATGATGGAAATATCCAGATCGCCGTAGACGCTCATGGCGAGCGTCCTCGGAATCGGCGTCGCCGTCATCACGAGAATATGAGGAGAAAAATCGCCCCTCCCTTTTCCTTTTAACGCGGCCCTCTGCCTTACCCCAAACCGATGTTGCTCATCGATCACGATAAATCCGAGACGATGAAATTCAACCCCCTCCTGAATCAGGGCATGGGTTCCAAAAATAATCCGGATTCTGCCGGAGGCCAACTCCTTCAATATCTCCTCACGCTCCCCTTTCGGCGTCGAGCCCATCAACAGGGCGATCCTGACATCCAAGGGATCGGCGACCTTTTTTAAATTGACATAGTGCTGCCCGGCGAGAATCTCGGTGGGGGCCATGAGGACCGACTGATAGCCGTTCTCACAGGCAACCAGAGAGGCCAAAAAAGCGACCAGCGTTTTCCCGCACCCGACATCCCCCTGCAAAAGACGGTTCATCGGTTCCGGTTTTAAAAAGTCGGCCTCGATTTCACCCAAAACCCGCATCTGCGCGTTGGTCAGATCAAAAGGAATCAGCCCGAGGGCCCCGACTTTAAGGGTTTTCGACGGGGCGAACAAAATCCCCTTTTCTTTCTTATACCCCTGTTTTTTCAACCCCAACCCCAGTTGAAGAAAAAAAAGTTCGTCGTAGATCACCCGCTGATGCCAGAGGCTCTGCTGATTATTGAGAGCCGAAATATCGGCGTCCGTCGGCGGCCGGTGAATTTTTTCGATCGATTCTTTCAGGCTCATGGGCGTTTTTCCCTCGGCACGCACCGTAAGCGGCGTTTCTTCGAGATAATCAAGGTAGCCGTCGAGGGCGTTAAAAACAATCTTCCGGATCGTTTTCTGGTAAAGCCCCTCGGTGAGCGGATAGACAGGGATCATCATGGGGGCAGGCAAAGCCCCCTCCACCGGCAAAGCCGGATGGAGCCTCCCCCTCTCGCTCGCTTTGCTCGCTGTTTCATCTTCATCCCATTCTTCGATGTCAGGATGGACAAACTGTTTTTGAGCCCCGAAAAACTGGCATTCGCCGAAGATCAGCAGTTTTTTCCCCGCCGGATATTTTTTTTGAAGGTATTTTTCGTTGAAATGGAACCAGACGACCAGCGCCACGCCGGTATCATCGGAGATCACCATTTCACAAATTTTTCTTTGCCTCCGCCCCATGGTACGGGTACCCATGCCGACCACCTGACCGACAATGCACTTTTCTTTTCCCGGTTGAAGTTTGCGGATGGAATCGATCTTGCTTCGGTCGAGGTAGCGGAGGGGAAAATAATAAAAGAGGTCGGAAACCTGGCTTACCCCTTTTTTGGCCAAGAGGGAGCTGATGTAGGGGCCGACCCCTTTGACGTATTGCACCGGGGTTTGGAGGGGATCGCGCCCGGAAGCCTTTACCGGAAGCATGGTTTACGGATATATTAAATGAATCTTGCTTGCAATCCGGGAAATGAATCAGTAGAAATGCCGCTAAATTACGGGGCGTGGCGCAGCCCGGTAGCGCACTCGCTTGGGGTGCGAGTGGTCACCGGTTCAAATCCGGTCGCCCCGACATCGACTTGAACCTTTCAATCCGGAAATTCAGACCCGGAAAAAGCCGCGGCAGACGCATCAGCTGGAACATCATGACGCCGATGGAAAGGCGGTCGTACCAGGAGGACGTGGGCCAGCCGAAATGGACGGTGATGTTCAAGTGCGGCGCCTCGTAGACCAAAAGGTCAAGAACGGCCACGGTGTTCTGATAGATGCTTGCCCGCTTGAACGGGATTCGAAAATGGTTGGCGCCGACACGCGGCGGAATCTTCTGGCGGGGGGAATAAAAGGTGATAAACACCGTGGTATCGTAGGCCTTTTCCTGCGGGGTATCGAACGGCCGCTTGAAATAAAGATGCACATTTTTCTGCTTCGATTCGCCCAGAAAAAGGAGGACATCCATCGGCGTCTCGCCCCGTTCGATTTCCACCAGTTCCGGCGCCCGCTTGCGCGTCCCCAAAATGCCCACAGCCAGTGAGACAACGGTCACTCCCAGCCACAGGAAAAATCCGGCCGGCTTGTGCCAGGAAAGATACACAAAACAGGAAAGCATCACGACAAAGAAAAGAAAGGTCCCAACGCGGCTGACGTTGTAGAGCCGGACCTCTTTTGTCCCCTTGATGTAACGATACAGCAACAGCGAGGCGAGATTGATGACGAATGTGGCCACCAGGCCCACGGCGTACATTCCCGCCAGAGTCGCCTGTTTCCCCTGGGTAAAAAAGATGACGGCGGAATAAAAAACCGCATTCATCAGGTGGACACGGTAAAGCGAGGCGTGACGGTTGGTTCTGATAATGCCGAAAAAACCGTAGCGATGCGCCACCCTTTCGATTAATTCACTGGTGGCCACAAAGGCGGTGTTGACCGCCATCAACAGGGTGACGCCGGCGGTCATGGCCACGACCGCCGAAAACCAGCCGCCGCCGATCATCGAGGCATAATGGGTGATCAGATCGGTCTCATGCGCCGCGAAGTCGATCCGGCCGTTGGAGAGAACCAGAAGGGAGACTACCGGCGTGACAATGCCGACCGTTAAACCCAGAAAAATATAGGCCCGGCTCACCGTTTTCCAGTTGCGGACAAGACTTGCCGTCTGCATGACCGACTCGACGCCGGAATAGGCCAGAATACAACTGGAGGCGGAAGCGATAAAAAAGGTGAAGCTGTGGAGAAAATTCTGCGACCGGAAACGGGAAAAAGTCTCGCCGATTCCCGAACCGATGACCGTCATATTTTCCGGAGACAGATCCAGCACCCCCAGCGCAATCAGGTTGACAAACACCAGCGCGGTGGCCAGAAAGATGCCGAAGGTGGCACGGGCATTGGCGCGGATGCCCATGATGTTCAAGCCCGCCACACCCCAGACCAGCAAAAGCGCGGCGACAAGCTTTCCCCCCGATGTCATGCCGAAAAGCGACGCGGCGTTCTCCACCGCGCTGACCGCCGAGATGCAGGCAGTCAGCACGTAATCGACCATGATCGATGAAACCGCGACAAAGGAGATGACCGGCCCCAGCACCAGATACGAAAAATTGTAAACACCCCCGCCTTTCAGGCTGTGGGCGTCCAGAATTTCGGCGATCTCCACCATCCGGGTGGTCATGTAGTGGATAAAGAGCGACATGAACGGCAGGAAAAAAAGCGCATACAGGCCGATAAAACGCCAAGCCTCCGCCGGGGCGTAAAAAACGCTTGTCAATTCGTCCATCAGCGTGATGACCCCGATGGCCAGCCAGGTGAGGTAGAGCTTGCCGCCGCGGAACTGGAGAAGGAGTTTGGGGCGCAGGAAAAGAAAAATGGCGCCGCCGATCAGGACGAGGTTTATGATGACAAGAAGGGGGGGCATAAAAGAAGGGACATTATCTTTCGATTACGGGCCGGTTGTCAAAAAAATTCCCCACGGATGGGGGAACTCCGTTCCGCCGGCGTCACAGAGTTCCCACATCCGGTGTTACGCTTTACTGCTTCTTGTAGAGGTGATACTCGTACGGCTGGAGCATAAAATCGCCGTTGGCGTCGAACTTTTTCCGTTTTTTGGATGACGCCAGCGGCCAGCCGAAATGTTGTTGGGTTGTTATCAGGCTCCGTTCATAAACGCTTAACACCTTATCCTTGTTCAAATCGAAAAAACGTTCGAGGCGCCGTTGGCTGTAGGTGAATTTTTTCATCTTCGTCGGCCAGGCATCTTCTTCAGAGAAAACGGGAACACTCCAAAGCAAAAGAAGCCCGGTTAAAAGAACTTGAATCTGAAGCGGTACCGGTTTCATAATGAAACCATGAAAGTCCTTTTCCTCTGCACCGGAAATTCCTGCCGATCGCAAATGGCGGAGGGGCTGGCAAAGGCGCTCGGCCCGAAGGGCCGGGAATTCAAAAGCGCCGGCATCATGCCTTCGGGGGTCCACCCCCGCACCATCGAGTCGATGCGCGAGATCGGCATTGATATTTCCGGGCAGACCTCCAAGCGGGTCGATGAAAAATTGCTTGCCTGGGCCGACCATGTCATCACCCTCTGCGATTCGGCCAAAGCCTGCGTCCATGTCCCTCCCCCCAAAAAATCCACCCACTGGTCCATCCCCGATCCGGTGGGAACCGCGGGGGACGAAACCCGAATCCTCAAATCCTTCGCCAAAACGCGCGACATTATCCGCGGACATCTGGAGGAATTTTTTTACCCAAAAAAATAACCGGCCAGCCGGTAGAGCTCCGGATCGACCCTTTTAATCCTTCCGGCAACCGTTTTTAAGGGGACAGCCAAAACTTTTCCGTTTCGGAGGGCGGTCATCCGGTTCCATTTTCCCTTGGCCGTCAGCTCCGCCGCCAGAACGCCAAAGCGGGTGGCCAGAATACGGTCTTCGGGAACGGGCGATCCCCCTCTTTGCACATGGCCAAGAACGACGACGCGCGTTTCAAAACCGGTCAGCCGGCCGATGAGACGGGCCACCCCGGCGCCGACACCGCTCGATTTGACCGGCCCATATTCGTCCCGGCCTGTCGGAGCCGAAACAAGAATCCGCCCCCGGTCATCCGTCACCCGCGCATCCTCGGCGACAACGACAATGCTGAATTTTTTTCCCCGCGCATGGCGCTTGACAATCGTCTCCTTGATCGCCGGCGCCGAAAGGGGCTTTTCGGGGGTCAAAATCAGGTCGGCCCCGCCGGCCAGTCCGGCGGAAACGGCAATCCATCCCGTATGACGCCCCATCACCTCCACAACCATGACCACGTTGTGCGATTCAGCCGTGGTATGCAGTTTATCGACCGCCTCGGCGGCGGTGGCCACGGCGGTCTGAAAACCGATGGTCAGATCGGTGCCGTAAACGTCGTTGTCGATGGTTTTGGGAATGCCGATGCAGGGGACAATTTTTTTGCGGGCCAGATCGTTGGCAATGCGCAACGAACCCTCGCCGCCGATCACCACAAGCCCGGAAAGGGCCCTCTCTTTTACCTGCCGGGCAAGTACGGAAAGACTTTGCCTGTTTTTGAATGGATTGAAGCGCGAACTGCGCAGAATGGTTCCCCCCACATGGAGGATCCCCGAGGTCTGACGGAGAGGGAACGGGGCGACAGACCCTTCCACCAGCCCCTTGAAACCGTCGTAGACGCCCAAGACTTGAATATCCAGCTGATTGGCCCGGCGGACAACGGCGCGGATGGCGGCGTTCAACCCGGGACAATCGCCGCCCCCTGTGAGGAGGCCTATTCGTTTCATAATATAGGACCTATAGGTCTTATAGGACCTATTACTGCGCCGGCGGCGGTGACTCAGGTGCTGGAGTTGCCGGAGCCGCAGGCGCCGCTACAGGCGCCGCTACAGGCGCCGCCCCCTCTTCCTTCTTGCCGAACGCCGCCTTGTAATGCTCCTCGCACAGTCCCCTCAAATGGCGTTTTTTCTTGCATCCCTCCTGCGCGCAGGTTTTATAGCGGCTTTTGGGGAGCTCCCCCCCGCGCCATTTTTTGTAATGGACATTGCAGTAGCCTTTGGCGCGATAGGAGCGCTTGCAATTTTCAACCCCGCATTTTTTTGCCGATTGCGTCATGTTTTTTTCCCTTACTGGTTCTCTTTCAACACCTCTTCGAGCTGTTTTGAGTCCTCTTCGGTGATTTTCTCTTTGGGCGACTCCTTGATTTCCGAAACAATCCCCCGCATTTCCTCGTTGTGCGTGACCCCCAACAGGCGGTTTTTTGCCCCCGAAAATCCGGGCCAGACGGCGCCGATTTTTTCATCGATGGTCTGTTTGATCGTCTTTCCCCCGATTTTCAGGTCGGTGAGAAAATAGGCGATAATGACGGTGACCGCCAACCAGAGAATGAATTTGATGAGTCTCATAAAGTTTAAGCGACTTCTTGCCTTTACCACCTCCGCTCCCAAGCCGCTTCATCCGCCACTGGCGGCGCGGCTTGGGAACCCTTACAAGAGAAACCGTTGTTCTGCAACCGGAATGTATGCTATAAATTTTACATGCACAAGGTTCTTATTGTCGATGACAACCCCACCAACGTGGAGCTGATATCGGTGCAGTTGAAGCCGTTCAACTACGAGGTGCGCAAGGCCTATTCCGGCGAAGAGGCTTTGGAACTGGTGAAGCAGGACCCGCCCGATCTGATTCTGCTCGATCTCATGATGCCCCGCATGAGCGGCTACGAGGTCTGCCAGATTTTGAAGACCGATCCCCTGACCCATTTGATTCCCATCGTTATTGTCACGGCGCTTCGCGAACTGGACGACAAAATCAAGGCGATCGAGCTGGGGGCGGATGACTTTTTGATGAAGCCGTTCAACAAGCTGGAACTCGTAACCCGCGTCAAGTCCCTTTTGCGCGTAAAGGACCTCTACGATTCCCTGGAATTGTCGGAGGCGGTTGTTTTTACCCTCGCCGAGGCGCTGGAGGCCAAGGATGTCTATACCCGTGGACATTCCGAAAGGGTCTCGAAGTATTCGGTTCTTCTCGGAAAGGAATTGGGCTTGAAGCCCCCCGAACTGGAAGACCTGCGGCGGGGCGCCCTTTTACACGACATCGGCAAGGTGGGGGTGAGGGAGGCGATTCTGAACAAGGAGGACAAGCTCACCCAGGAGGAGATCTCGCATATCCGGACGCATCCGGCCCGCGGCTACGAGATCTGCAAGCGGCTCAAGTCGTTTAAAAATGTCCTTCCCATCATCCGCAGTCATCATGAACGCTGGGACGGCAAGGGGTATCCCGACGGCCTCAAAGGGGAGGAAATCCCTTTTCTGGCGCGCATCTGTTTTATCACCGACGCCTTCGACGCCATGACCTCCAACCGCCCCTATCGAAAGGGGATGTATCCGCCCCAAGCGGCCGACATTTTCGAGCGCGAAATCGATTGCGGCCAGTGGGACCCGAAGATTCTCAAGGTCTTCATCGATCTGGTGCGGAACAGCTATAAAGAGAGGGGATAACAGTTTGTTGACAGACTTGCCTTTAATGTCATCCCCGCGAAAGCGGGGATCCAGACATGTCCCCATGAAACTTGTCCCTGCAAGTTGTAAGCAGGGAATGGGGAACAAGTACGAAAAAACTGGATTCCCGCCTGCGCGGGAATGACCATTGCAGATGTTCTTCCACACCCTCATCACCCGTTGGTATGTGTTCGTTTTCCTCGTCGCGTTCCTCGTCATCGGCATCCGTACGCGCGGCGTTGTCCGGACTCTGCTTTTCCTGGCCGGCGGTTATCTGATTGCCTGGATTTCGGAGGCCTCTTCCATCCGGACCGGGTTTCCCTACGGGTGGTATTTCTACATTTACGAAAATCTTCGGGGCGAATGGATGAACCGGGGGGTGCCGGTGTGGGATTCGCTGTCGTATGTGTTTTTGTGTTTTGCGGGGCTTTCTTTATCAGAATTTGTCGTGGGCAAAATCCCCCCTGTCCCCCCTTTGACAAAGGGGGGTTGGGGGGGATTTAAACTCGCCCTCCTCTCCGCCCTCTTCGTCCTCATTCTCGACCTTGTCATCGACCCGCTGGCTCACATGGGGGATCGGTGGTTTCTCGGAAAAATCTACTATTACCCGAACCCCGGCCTTTACTTTGGCGTCCCCCTTTCCAATTTCGCCGGCTGGTTTTTGGTCTCCTTTGCCATCGTTGGCGTAAACTTGATGCTGGAAAGGTTCTTCAAACCATCTGCCATTAACCATCTACCATCAACCATCAACCATCAACCATCCACTTTCCCCGACAAATACTCCGGTCCCCTCCTCTACTTCGGCATCTTCCTGTTCAATTTTGCGATCACCCTCCGGATCGGGGAGTTTCGGCTCGCTTTGATGGATCTTGTGTGGATTTCAATTCCGGCGTATCTTTTTGTAAAGGCGGCAAAGGCGAGAAATCAGAGAGCAGAAAGCGGAAAACGGAAAACGGATTAAACAATCTGTTTTCGGCTGTCGGCTCTCTGCTCTCTACTTTCTCGCAGTTGCCCGACAGATGACCCATCTGCCTTATCAAATCAAAGGCCCGATCTATGTTTTAGGCGGCGGCCCGCTCGCCTGCCATTACATCGGCGAGATTGTCCGGGCCAAAAAAGAGGGATTGATCGATTATCCCGAACTCTTCTTTATCGACCCCCATTCCAACGTTCCGGCCGCGGAAGAATTCAAAAACGACGCCCGCACCATCCAAAACACCTACACCGGCTTTTTGGAGGAAACGATCCTAAACCGCCCAAGGGCCGAAAAAGCGGGCATTCTTATTCCCGACCATTCGGCGCCGCACGTCCTGTTTCGCGTCTTTCTGAATCTGATTGAAAACGACGGACGGTTCAAAGGGCGCCGCACACAAGTTGTCCCCTTTCCCTTGCCGGGAGACGACTTTCCTCAAACCCCTTTTTTAAAAACTTTTGATTCGGGAATCTGCGCTGTAAGCTACGCCGAATGGACCTGTCCGCTTTCATGCGAGGAACCGGGCATCTGCCCCGCCATCAGCCGGAAACGGGACTGGAATTTCAACGAGACCTTTTCACATTACATGAGAGATCACCACATGAATACCAAACCGGATTCTTCCCCTTTGGCCGGCGCCTGCCCGCCAGATTTTTGGAGGGGCCCTGCCGCCTTAAGCACCCATCTTTTTTCATGCCTCCAGCTGGCGCACGCGGTGGCCTTCATTCCCATGGACCATATCTTCCACGAATGGGACCGGCTGGCCCACCGGCTTGAGTCTCAACAAAAAGTTGAGCTATTAGTAGCTACCTTCTCAAAATGTCATGGGATTATTGGAAAAGCAATTATTGATTAATTTCCCTGTAAAGCGAGTCGCGCTGGACGGGCATCCGGCCGGCCTCGCGGATCAATTCGCATAACCGGGAGGCCGGCAGATCCTCCGGCGCTCTTCCCCCCGCCATGTGGGTGATATTCTCTTCGATCACCGTTCCATGCATGTCATCCGCCCCGAAATATTGAGCCAACTGGGCCGTTTCCACCCCCGACATGATCCAGTAAGCCTTGATGTGGCGGATGTTGTCCATGTAGAGGCGCGCGATGGCCAGGGTCTTTAAATCATCGATGCCGGAGGTATAGCCGATATTTTCGTAACAGGTGCCTTTCGGGTTGAAGGAAAGAGGGATGAACGAAAGGAAACCTCCGGTTTCATCTTGGAGGTTCCGGATCAACCTCATGTGGTACACGCGGTCGGCGGGCGACTCGATATGGCCATAGAGCATGGTGGCGTTGCTTTTTAGACCGAGCGTGTGGGCGCGCCTGTGCGTATCCAGCCAGAATTCCGCCTTCCCCTTGGGGCCGCAGATTTCCTTTCTTGTCTCGGGGGCAAGAATTTCGGCCCCTCCCCCCGGCATGGAATCAAGCCCCGCCGCCATCAATGCCGTCAGCACCTCTTCCTCCGTCATTTTGAATTTTTTGGAAAAGTAGCGGATCTCGGCGGCGGTAAAGGCCTTGATATGGATCTCCGGCGCCTCTTTTTTGATGGCCCGGCAGATCCCGGTGTAGAATTCCCATGGATGTGAGGGATGAAAACCGCCGACGATGTGCACCTCGGTAATGCCGCGCTTGCGCCCCTCCCGGACCTTTTCCACAATATCCTCGAGCGAATGCTCGAAGGCCCCTGCCTCCCCCGATTTTCGGGCGAAGGCGCAGAATTTACAGTTCAAGACACAGACGTTGGAATAATCGATGTGGCGGTTGATGATGTAGTAGGTTTTGCGCCCGTGGATTTTTTCACGGACCCGGTTGGCAAGCTCTCCCAGACGCAACAGATCGTCCTCTGCGTAGAGCGCCAGAGCCTCTTCGTCGGTGACTCTCTGCCGATGGATCATTTTATCGTCGATTTGAGAAAGGGGGTCCCGCATTTAATGAAGGATTTTTCCATCCGATTTCAGGTCATCCATCGCCCCGGCGCCGGGCGCCCCGGCGCCAAGCGCCCCGGCACCGAGTGCCTTCGACCCGATCCCCTCCAGCCGGCGGATGTTTCCTTCGACAAAAAAGATGATCTTTTCCACCCGTTTTTTTTGATCCGTTGTTTCGAGGAGCTTCTGCTTTTCGGAGCTTCCAGGGAGGAAGTGGAACCCGATAACATCCGCCAGAAGGTGCGGCTTGGTGAACAAATCCACATACGGGATGTACCTGTCCGGCAGATCGCGCGAGAGAAAAATCCACCGTTTGGTCTGTTGGCCCAACTCCACAAGATATTTTTTTTCCTCGGCCGGGGAGGCAAACGGGATGTCGGGGATCGTTTCCGCCAGGGCCTTGAGATAGGGGGATTCCTGAACGTATTTGACGATTTTCAGCCTTTTTAATCCCTCGACAAAAATATTCTTGCGCCCGTCGGGAAATTCATCCATCACCCTCACCGTTCCTCCGCCGCAGATGGCGCTGTTTTTCATTTTTCCCTGGGCCGACGGGACCGTGAGGCTCATGGCGAGAGAGATGTTGGATTGAAGCAGATCCTCGGTCATCTGCTTGTAGCGTTCCTCAAAGATGTGGAGCGGCAGGATATTGCCGGGGATAAGGACGACATTGGGGAGCGGAAAAACGCAGACCTCTTCCGCCCTGTTCATGCCCGGCGGATTCGCCTCCTGTTTTCCGGTTGCGAGAAGATTTTTCAGCCAAGTGAAGTCCACGCCCAACCTATATTCCCTGGTCCGTTATTCGTCAAGACAAGGAAAACCCTTCATTGAAGCATTTTTAAAAATTCCTTCTCATCCAAAATCTTGACGCCCAACTTCCGAGCCTTGTCGTATTTGGAACCGGGATTCGCGCCGGCGACCACATAGTCGGTGTTCTTGCTGACGCTCCCCGTGGCGTGCCCTCCCAGGGCTTCCACCTTTCTTGAAGCCTCCGGACGGGACATCGATTCGAGCTCGCCCGTAAAGAGAAAGGCCTTGCCGGCCAGAGGTCCTGTGCTCTTTTGTTTCGTCTCGTGTTGCGGAGTGACCCCGCGCTTGAGCAACAGATCCATCCGTTTTTGATTTCGCGCATCCCGAAAGTAATCGACAAGGCTCCTGGCGATTTCAGGCCCCACCCCCCCGATATTTTGGACCTCCTCCAGGGAGGCCATCTCCATCTTTTCAATCGACCCGAAATGATCGCAGATGAGCCGCGCAATCTGTTCCCCCACATGGCGTATTCCAAGGCCGTATAGAAAACGCGATAGCGGCCGTTTTTTGCCTCCCTCGATCCCATCCAAAAGATTTTGAGCCTTCTTCTCCTTGAACCCAGGGAGCGCCAGCAAATCCGTTTTTTTGAGCATGTACAGATCGGCCATGTTTTGAACCAGATTTTTTTCAATCAGCAGATCAACCGTCTCCCTTCCCAGCCCTTCGATGTCCATGGCGTTTCTTGAAGCATAATGAATGATCGACCATTTCATCTGCGCCCGGCAGGCGGCGCCGCCCGTACAGAGGTGAAAGGCCCCTTCGCGGATCACCTTTGATCCGCAGACGGGGCACCTCAAAGGCATTTCGAATTCCCTTGGATGACCTTTGCGGGCCTTGTGGTTGACTTCAACCACTTCGGGAATGACATCGCCGGCGCGCGCCACCCTCACCTCGTCGCCGACGCGGACATCCAGTTTTTGGATGATGTCCCAATTATGAAGCGTGGCCCGGCTGACGGTAACACCGCCCACGTCAACCGGCTTCAGAATCGCCACCGGCGTCAGCGTCCCCTGCCGTCCTACCTGGACGACAATATCCTCCACGCGGGTGATCTCTTTTCGCGGCTCGAATTTATAGGCAAAGGCCCATCGGGGGGAGCGGGCGCGCGCCCCCAGCGATTCCTGCAATTCAAGATCGTCCACCTTGGCGACGATCCCGTCGATCTCGTAGTCGAGTCGATCCCTCTTTTCATAAAGATCGGCGTGAAAATCGCAGATCTCCTCCAGCGAGCCGCATTTTTTGCGCAGGAGGTTGATTCGGATTCCCCAGGAAGAGAGGGTTTCCAGAACTTCTTTCTGTGTTTTCGGTTTCCATCCGTCTGCATACAAAAGGCCGTAGAGATAAATGTCGAGCGGACGATTTGCCGTGATGCGCGGGTCAAGCTGACGGAGCGCCCCGCTGGCGGCATTCCGCGGGTTGGCAAAGGGCTCCTCCCCTTCCTCGATTAATTTTTTGTTGAGCGCCTCAAAACCCTTCACGGTCATCACGACCTCTCCGCGAAGATGGAGTTCCTTCGGGATATCTTTCCCGGATAATTTCAGCGGCAATGATTTGATTGTCTTCACATTCTGCGTCACCTCTTCTCCCGTCTCGCCGTCGCCCCTTGTGCCCGCCTGATGAAAGACGCCGTTGCGATAGACCACCTCGACCGAGAGGCCGTCGAATTTGGGTTCGACGAGGTAGGACAGATCGGACTGATCGGACCGATCGGACCGATTGGTTTCCTTTCGGATTCTTTTGTCGAAGGCCTCCACATCCTCGCGCGTAAAAAGTGATTCGAGGCTCAACAGCGGAACGCGGTGTTTGAATTTGGGGAGAAAATCGGCGGGGGCGCCGCCGACCCTCTGCGTGGGGGAATCGGGGGTAACCAGTTCCGGGTGTTTTTCTTCAAGCCCCTTTAATTCCCGGAAAAGGGCGTCGTACTGCGCATCGGAAATCCCGGGCCTGCTTTGGACATAATACAAAAAATCGTGGCGGCGGATTTCTTCACGAAGGGATTCAATTTTTTTCCTGATGGTTCGACTTTGCTCACCATCAACCGCATCAGATGGCATGGAGAGAGAATAATCAAGTCACCGGTTGCAGACAAATGATAAATTGGGATAATATATTGTCCAATGCCGGCTCTTCCAAAAATCGCCATTATTGACGACGAACGCGACCTGGTCCACCTGACCGCAAAGCGCTTGCGGGCCGGCGGCTTCGACGTCATATCGTACCTGGAAGGCAAAGGGGCTTATGAATTTATCTGCCGCAAAAGACCCGACCTGGTCCTTTTGGATATCTGGCTCCCGGATGCATCGGGTCTTGAAATATTCAAAAAGTTGAGGGAAAACAGGGAGCTAAAAGGGCTTCCAATCCTCTTTTTCTCGGCGCATGTTTCTAAAAGGGACGATTGCGTGTATAACCTCGGCGCGGATGGTTTTGTCAAAAAGCCCTACAACCCCCGCGATCTGCTCAATCTCGTCAAAAAAGTCCTGGATGGAAAAACAATCAATTTGAAGAGGTAGTGTCTATTGCAAGTTTTGTTTGCTATCATGTATAATAGATAAAGTATTCGGTAGATGGGGGGTGGAATGAAGAAGAAGCAAATCCTTATCGTTGACGATGATCCCGATGTCCAGCGTCTCGTGAAGAAGCGCCTTCAGTTTCACGGTTTTCAGTGCGCCTGCGTCTCTTTTGTCGAAACGGCCCTCGAATCGTTGAAAAAATCGAAACCAAATCTGGTTATTCTTGACCTGGGGCTTCTTCATGCCGACGGAACCGCTTTTTTAAAGCACGCGAAAGAATGGCTTCCGGAGGGGGAAGAGACCCCGCCGATCATCGTCTTGAGCGGTCACAAGGAACAAGAGCTGGTCGACTACTGCCTCGAAAACGGGGCCAGCGGTTTTATCATCAAACCGATCGATCCCCATGCCCTTGTCTCGATGGTTCACGATTATGTCCGCTAGCCTTGAGCGGCGTTGAAGGGTTGAGGGAGGGTAATGGTGAATTTGGTTCCCTTCCGGGGCGCGCTCTCGATGCCGATTTGTCCGCCGTGCTGGTCGATAATCAGTTTGCACACCGCCAGTCCGATTCCGCTTCCACCGGCCCTAAAAACCTGTGTGCCCGGCGCCTGGCCATACATGTCAAAGACAGCCGGCTGATCTTCCTTGCGGATGCCGCTCCCCGTGTCTTCCACCTCAAGTAAAACCGCATCCCGGGCCTGACTCAAACGGACCGAAATTTTTCCCTCCTCCGTGAATTTAACGGCGTTATGGACCAGATTGATGAGAACCTGTTTTATTTTATCGCCATCCACCACCGCGAAAACGGGTTCCGCGGGGAGTTCGATGAAAAAATCGACCCCCTTCCTGCCTACCTCCAGTTTCATCAGCCGGTAAACCTCTTCAACCAGTTTGTTCAGGTCGGCCTTCATCAATTCCATTTTCATCTTTCCCGCCTCGTACTTCGAATAATCAAGAACATTGTCGATCAACCGGGCCAACCGGTCCACATTGCTCTTCGAAATGCCGAGGGTTTCTTTTTGCCGGCCCGTGACCGGTCCATCGATGCCGTCCAGGACAATATCGATCCCCTCCTTGATCGACTGCAAAGGGGTCCGAAGTTCATGGGAGACAATCGAGGTGAATGCGGCCCGGTTTTCGTTCAAGCGCCAAAGCTCCTCGTTGGTTTTTTTAAGGTCCTCTTCGGCCTTTTTCCTTTCCGTAATATCGCGGATAAAGGCGCTGAAAATCCAGGTCTCTCCCAGTTTTGTGGGTGAAACGGTCAATTCCACCGGAAACTCCCGGCCGCTTCTGTGGATGGCGGTCAGTTCCAGCCGTTTGTTGAGCGCCGGTCCCTCGCCGGTTTTGAGGAAGTGTTTTAAGCCCCGTTCGTGGGCCTCGCGGTAATGGGGAGGGATGATCGTCTCCGACATGCGGCGGCCGATGGCCTCTTCTTTTGTCCACCCGAAGATCTTTTCGGCCTGCGGGTTCCAGGAGGTGATAAGACCGTTGCTGTTCATCACGACCACGGCATCCAGGGCGTTCTCGATAATCACCCGGACCTGCTCGTCGCTTGCCCGGCGGCGGTCTGTTTTTTCCATGAAAAACCTCCCTCCTTGATCTTATAGAAAAACAGGAAAGGAAGAAATCTCAATTTTCTTGCCACAAACGAAACCGGTTGATAGAGAAAAAAGGGCCGGAGAGCAACCTCATGGTGGAAGTTTTATCCAATATCCGAAATCTCGCCGTGGTGGCCCATCACGGCGCCGGAAAGACCCTTTTGACCGAGGCCCTCCTTTTTAACGCGAGGGCGCTGGATACCTTCAGCGCCATGGGAGCCCGCCCCTGCCCGCTGGATGAAGACCCCGAGGAAAAATCGCGCCAGATGACGTTGAGCCCGCAGATCTATAATTTTTCCTTCAACGACCGCGAAATTAATTTTATCGACACCCCCGGCTATATCAATTTCATGGCCGACACCCGCTATGCCCTCAAGGCCTCCGATTCCGCCATTCTGATTGTCAGCGCCCTTTCGGGGGTAAAGGAAACCTCGATGGAATACTGGGAGGCCCTGGGCGAACTGGAACTCCCCCGGTTTATTTTTGTCAACAAACTCGACCGCGAAAAGGCCAGTTTCGTCAACGCCCTCTCGTCCATCGAGCAGGATCTGGAAATCCGCCCGGTCTGCCTCACCATCCCTTTGGGGGCCGAGGAAAAACTGCACGGCGTGATCGACATCGTGAAGATGAAGGCCTTGAAGTATTCCCCCGAAAAAAACGGAAAATATCAGGAGGGGCCAATCCCCGATGAATGCATCTCCGAGGCGCAAGCCTGCCACGACAAGTTAAAGGAGGCGATCATCGAGACCAACGAAGAGCTGATGAACGCCTATCTCGACGGACAGGACATCCCCTTTGAAAAACTCCTCCCCCTGTTGAGGTCTGCGGTTATCCACAAGCAGATTATCCCCGTCTTTGCCGGAAGCGCCGCGTTAAACATCGGGCTAAATCCCCTGCTTAACGCCATCGGCGAATATTTGCCGTCCCCGGACCTCTTTAAAAAAGAGTGGGAAGGGACGCGGACCGACCGGAAAACGGAGGCCAAAAGGCTTGTCGCGGACTCCTCGCCCCTTTCCGGTTTTGTGTTTAAAACCACCGTCGATCATTTTTCCGGAAAGGTCAATTTCGTGAGGCTGGTTTCGGGAACCCTGTCGCTGGGCGATTCCCTCTATATTTCCAACCGGGAAAAGCAGGTGAAAACCGCCCATCTGGCCAAACCGCTGGGGCGCAAGCTCAAAAAAATCTCCAGGGCCTCCGCCGGCCAGATTGTCGCCCTTGAGAAGGTCGATTTTCTCGAAACCTGCGACACCGTTTCCTCCTTAACCGAACCCATCGTCTATCCCCCGGTTGCGCGTCCCGACCGGCTGATCTTCTGTTCGCTCAAAGCCAAGGACCGATCCAGCGAGGAAAAAGTGATGGAGGCGCTTCACAAGGTCATGGAGGAGGACCCGAATATCGAATATCACCGCGACACCGAGACACATGAACTTCTCCTCTGCGGCATGGGGCAGTTTCATCTGGAGATCGTCAAGGAGCGGCTCAAGCGCAAATACGAGGTGGACATCGAGCTGGCGGTGCCCCATGTCCCCTACAAGGAAACGATCAAGGCCTCCTCCAAGGCTCAAGGGAAGTACAAAAAACAGTCGGGGGGCCACGGCCAGTACGGCGACTGCTGGATTGAACTCTCTCCCCTCCCCCGAGGAGGCGGGTTTGAATTCGCAAACAACATCGTCGGCGGCATGATTCCCAAAAATTTCATCCCCTCCGTGGAAAAGGGGATTGTCGAGGCGATGCAGGATGGAATTGTCGCCGGATATCCGGTCGTGGATGTGAAGGCCTCCCTCTACGACGGGTCGTATCACACGGTCGATTCATCGGATATCGCCTTCAAAATCGCCGGCGCCATGGCCTTCAGAAAGTGCATGGAACAAGCGCGTCCCATTCTTCTGGAGCCGATCATGGATGTAAAGATCACCGTTCCCACCGATTCACTGGGGGCGATCATTCAGGACTTGAACAGCCGCCGCGGGAAGGTGGCGGGCGTCGAACCCAAGGCAAACGCGCAGATCGTCCGCGCCAGGGTTCCGCTGTCCGAGATGCTGGTTTACGACAATATGCTCAAAGGGATCACGCAGGGAAAAGGGATTTTTACGATGCATCACGATACCTTCGAAGAGGCGCCGTCGCCGATCGCGCAGAAGGTAATTCAGGAGAGGAAAAAAGAAAAAGAATCATAACAATTCAGTCTCGGATAGATGCCTTGAGGTTCCATCGGCTGTTTGAGCGCGCCTCAATGTCCATCGCCAACCGGAGCAAACCAAGCCGCAATCAACAACTGAAGTGGCGATTAAATAGACCGCGAGTTCCGATGGAACTGAAAGCAGACACCGAGAGTGAATTGTTATACTCTTTTCTGCCTCTCCCCCACCCACAGAACGCACAACAGCAGAATATTCGAAAAATAAAAAATCCAGATCGCCCCGACAATGAGGGTGGTCAGCGATCCGTAGATGAGATTGTACCGGTGGAAGTAGACGGGCGTGTAGAGCCTGAAACCCCACCGGGCAATCTGCAGGAGGACGGCGAAAATCAGCCCTCCCGTCAGCGCGTCCCTGAAGGGAATCTTTTGCGTCGGCACCAGAAGGATCATCATCACAAACGAAAGAACCGAGGAGACAAAAAACCACTCGTTGCCGCGGAAGATCCGGGAGAATTCCAGGGTAAAGCCCCATTTTTCAACCAAAGCCTGCGCCAGATTGACGAGCGACGGCACCATCAGAAGAAAGGATATCCCCATCAGCCAGACCAGAAACAAAAGGCGGGTGATGAGAAAGTGGCGTTTCTCCTTTGCGTGGAGAAGGCGGTTGATCGTGTGCTCCAGGTTGGCGAACATGAAATGGGCCACAAAAAAGAGAAGCAGGATGCCGAACCAGCCGGACTGGGTGCGCGCCTTTATGACCGTTTGCAGATTGTTGACCAGCCCCTCCTTGAGCGACGGGACGACGGCTTCAATCAGCCCCCCCGTTTTGTCGAGAAGGACATCCGACTGGCCGATGTAGTGACCGACGAGCGAGATGACGATAAGCAGAATCGGCAGGATGGACAAAATGGCGTAAAACGAAAGCGCCGCGGACAGGTTGAAGCAGTCGAGTTTGTGGTACTGGGTGGCGATGTGCTTGAGGTTGGAGATGAGATGTTTCATTTTTTCCTGAAAACAATCTTGACCGGCACCTCCGTAAACCCGAACGACTCCCTGAGGGCATTGTTCAGATAGCGTTCGTACGAAAAGTGGATTTTACCCGGTTCGTTGGAAAAGACAACAAACGTCGGAGGGGCGATTCCCGTTTGTGTTGCATAATAGATTTTGATGTTTCGTCCGCGATACACCGGCAGGGGATGTTTTTCAATAATTCGGCCAAACGCCTTGTTCAGCTCAGCGGTGGGGACGCGCCTTTGATACTGCTCGTAAATCCGAAGGGCGGTCGGGAATATTTTTTCGGTTTTTGAACCTGTTTTTGCCGAGACAAACAAAACGGGGCTGTAAAGGCTGAAATGAAACTTCCTTTGGAGTTGATCCAGAAAGGAGTCACGGCCCGTTTTTTTCTGTCCCTCGTCCCACTTGTTGACAATGAGAATGATCGGTTTGTCTTTTTCGTAGGCCGAACCGGCCACATGCGTGTCCTGATCGGTGACCCCCTCGTTGCCGTCCACAAGAAGAAACGTCACATCGGCCTTTTCGATTGTCTTTAAACTTTTGACGATGGAAAATTTTTCGATAGCGGTATCCGTTCTCCCCTTTTTCCGGATGCCGGCGGTGTCGATAAGACAAACAGGACGATTTTGATAGGACAGATAGGTATTAATCGGGTCGCGGGTAGTCCCCGGTGTTTCGTCCACGATGGCCCGCTCTTCTCCGAGGAGGCGGTTTAAGAGCGTGGATTTGCCGACGTTCGGGCGGCCGATTATTGCTATTTGTAATAACTCCCCCCCTCCCCCTCTTAAATTAAGAGGGGGTGCAGGGGGAGTTATTTTCAAAATTGATACCACCCGATCCAACAAATCCGAAACGCCCCGCGAAGTCTCCGCTGACACAGGAAACATCGGGTCCATGCCGAGGGGGTAAAAATCGGCCAACAGGGCCTCGTCTTTGGCTGAGTCGATCTTGTTCACGACAAAAAACTTCGGCTTGTTGATCTTGCGGATTTTTTCCACCCATTCACGGTCGAGGGTGGTGACGCCGACCTTGCCGTCAACAACACAGATAATGCAATCGGCCTCTTCAATTCCTTTGAACGCCTGATCGGACATTTTTTTCTGGAGCCGGTCGGTTGTTTCAAATTCCAGTCCGCCGGTGTCGACAAGACGAAACGTGGTCCCGTCCCATTCCGCCTCGGCATAATGCCGGTCGCGGGTGATCCCCGGCACATCTTGAACCAGGGCCTGCCGCTTGCCGACGAAGCGGTTAAAAAGAGTGGACTTGCCGACGTTCGGCCGGCCGACAATGGCGACGAGGGGTTTCACGGGTTTTTTAGACATTCATCATGGTTGTCAATATTACGCAGGGTGATCATATTCTGTTCGGGGCCATATTCCCAGGTGAGTCTGTATTTCATCGTTACATAGGTCTCAAATATCTCAATGGATTTTAACCCTGAAAGGACACCATGAACTTTGTGGGTTTGAAGGGAAGGATGACGGGGATTCAACCCAAGGTATCGGATTGTCTTTTGAGCCGCCTTTTGCACCTCGGAAGGCAACCCCTGGAATTGTTTTTTAAACCGGTTGGTAAATTGAAAGTTAAAAGGCATCAGAGGGTCTTGAGAAATTTTTTAAGATCTTTAAAGACGACCCGTGTCACACGCCCTTTTCTTATATCCTCCGACGCCGCTTTTTCTCCTGCCTGCCATCGTTTGGTCCAAAACCAGGCCTGATCGGCCCGGATCACCCCCACAACGGGAATCAGACGAATAACCCCTCTTGAGTCAACCTCGTAGGTAAAATACCCTTTTGACCGGCCTCTGACTTTTTGAGGAAGCGTGACTCTCCCTTTGGCGTCCATCTGCAGAAGTTCGGCGGTTTTCATGCTCCTTTTGATGCTAGGATAGCGGAGGGAAAGAGTCAAGCCCTCTATCCCACTTTCCCACATTGGTCTGGCTATGATTTGCCTCCCCAAGGCCGGTCTTTCCATTGCGCGGCGCCGGTGTTCATAGTATCTATCCCCGTCTTGACAGTTTGACCGGCGTCCCCTGATTTTGAGGCCGCTGAAATAGCCAGTCCTGCCGCAACCGCAAGTCCGACGCCGGCCACGACCCAGCCGACAACCGGCACCGTTGCCGCCGCTCCCGATCCGGCCGCGACAGTCCCTGCGGCGCCGGCTGTCCCGGCAGTTACAGCAGTACCTGCAGTTGCACCCGTGGCGGCGCCCGCAACAGCGGTGCCACCTGCCGCCGCACCCGTTGCAGTTGCGGCGGTACCTGTAAGAGCCCCACCGGTGCCAAGAGCGGTTTCCGCGGCAAAAAAGCCGCTCGTTCCGGCAACTGCACCTTCACCCGCCAAACCACTTGCGGCGACCGCTTCTCCGGCAACCGCGGCACCAGTTGCTTCGGCCCCTGCGCCGACAGCAGTGCCTCCTGTCAGACCACCTGCGCCTTCTAAAGTAAAACCGGTAAAACCAGTGGCCCCGCTTCCCAAATCAGTCCCAAGTGCACCTCCCTCGCCAATGGCGCCGGTCGCGCTGAAAAATCCGGCATCGGCTGTATGGGCCGATTCAAGAGTTCCCAAGGCGCTGGTTGAATATTGTTCGGCTCCCGCCTCGATGCCCTTTTCCAAACCCGTTTTTATAGACCCTTCAACCGCCTTTTCCGCGGCCTTGTTGGCGGCATGTTTGGCCAATTCTTTTCCAACAACCTTGCTCCCTTTTCCAACCGCGGCCGAGGTCGTTCCTATCTCTCCCGCCAGCTTGCTCTCATCTTGCGCCTGCTCCTGAATCATCTCGGCATCTTTTTTGGCCTTTTCGGCCTGTTCCGCCTTGATCTTTATCAGCGGATCCTCGCGCCCCGTCCCAATGCTGGACGCGCCTGTCGTTTTATTCAAACTCATAAGTAACTCCTATTTTTGCCGAGAGTTGATTTAGTTACCTCATTATCCTTGTCGGCTCCGCTCCCACCTCGCTTTATCCTCCCTATCGGTCGGCGCTCGGCGGGAACCCTCGCCCGGTTTAGTTATCGGCTGGGTCTCTTCGAGAGTTGTGTCCGCTGATCGTTTCCCGATTTCAAGCCCATTATACATATTTGTTTCAATGAGTTATACAGCTTTTTTGGCTTTATCCCATTTGAGGTGCCAAGACACCACGCACAAATTTTATGGCGCTTTTTTGGGCCTGCATGGTATATGGATGAGACTATGGCCGATCCACAGAATCTCTTCCAAAAGTACATGAAATTCGAGGGGGAAATCAAAGGGAAGGAATTAACCCGCGGTGACGTCAAGCGGATCGGGGAGAATTTTATCTCGGCGCTGGTGAAGTCCTTTGACGAATACCTGGCGGATTCCAAAAAGAGACAGGTAGCAAACCCCGCCATGGCCGCCATTCAAAACACCGTGACCGATATTGCAAATTACTCCCAACAACTGATGAGCAAATATAAAGACGTTTTCAAATCGTAAAATACAACATTGGCAGGGTAGCTCAGTGGTAGAGCAGGGGACTCATAAGCCCTTGGTCGGCGGTTCAAATCCGCCCCCTGCCACATTCGTGAGGCTAGTGTTTCGAGAGTCCGATGTGTTTTTTTAATTCGTTGATTTCGTCTTCATGGAGGACAACCGTGCGTTTAAGCATGCGAAGGTCATCGCGCATCTCCTGAAGGACATCAAAAACGGTTTCCAGTTTTTGAGAATGATACTGTTGCAATTCCTCCATGCGCGCCATGCGGGAATTCAACGTTTCCATCCATTCCAGGACCTTCTTGAAACTTGAATCTTCGACCATAATCCCTTTTTAACACAACCCTCACGGCAAATCGAGCACAATCAACAAACTATCCTGCTTTTTCAACGTATCAAAATATCCCTTGTCCCGCAAAAGAAGGGCCGCGAGAATCTCCGGCGTGCCGTCGTCATCCCAGTCGACGATGTCAAAATCCGAGATGGCTCCATCGAGCCGCGGCGAATTCCAGTCCTCCTGAAAACCATATCCGCTCCAGACCAAGCGGACCATCTGCGCATTTTTGACCGAGGGGATAGGGCCGACAATATTTTTCAAATACCCCTCATTCTTCACGACATAAACCTGCAGGGGGGAAGGGGATGACGGCGGCGGCAGGGTCACCAGCGGAAGAGGCTGATCTTCGGCTTTTATCTGGAATGAAACAGGAACCAAAAACCTTTCTTTTTCAACCTCATTCATCATATTTCTTACAGTAATGTCTAGAGCGGTAAATACCGCCGAATAGCTCTCCCCACTGGTCCACTCTTTTTTATATTTTCCATCTCCCTGCCTGACGTAATGAAGAAGTTTTCCCATCGAGTTCAGCTGTAAAAAACCTCCCTTGCCTTCCATCGGCTCCAGTCCGGCCACGGAAAAAAGGGATATCGACTCGCCCGAAATTCCGCCGGGGAGGATTATCTCCCTTTTTTTTACCAGCTTACCCCCGTTCAACCCCATCTCGATCAAAGGCCCCGAAAAATCGTCCCCGCCAAACCTTTTCTGGGCAACGAGGATTTTTTTCCCCTGCCGGGGCGGCTCGCCCTGCCGGGGCGGCTCGCCCTGCCGGGGCGGCTCGCCCTCCCAGGTGATGGCGGATAAATGATACGGCGCGTCGGCGATCTTTTGGATTTTTCCATCCCGAACCGTCGCGACAAAAGACGAGGTGTCTTCGTGATAAAAACCGGAGACGATGATCTCGTCGGCGCCGTTTCCGTCAAGGTCGATCAACGACAGTTTAATCCATGAGTCGCGCCCGCCACCGGCATATTCCGCCACCGGAACAAGTTTCGACTCGGATATGCGGTAAACGACCAGCTTGTTGGGGCTTAAAGCAACCAGATTGGTTTCATCCCCCGATACCACCTTTCCGGCGCGGACTCCAACGATATGGAGAGGGAGACGGTCGGAAGACCAAAAGGTGGCGGGGTAATAGGCCTGGGACAGGGTCCGCAGGGCCAAAAAAGAGGCTAACAAGAGGAAAATAAAGAAAATCGTTCGTTTCACGGGAGGCCCTTTATATCCCAAAAGAGGGCCAAGGTCAAAAAATAACCTCTATCCGGGATTAAAAAAAGTATGTTAAACTCTATAGTTAGGCAGAGGCATCGGGTCCCTTGGGGGTGGTAACCCCCCAAAGCAAGGGTTCCCAAGCCGCGCCGCCAGTGGCGGATGAAGCGGCTTGGGAGCGGAGATTGCAGAAGCAAAAAAGTGGGGAGACTAATCCCCAAAGCAACTTTGAAGGATAGATCGGCCGATAATAGGGGCAAGGGGCGATTTATGGGCAAGGTAGAACAGACAACGCCAGGTGGAGGGGCTCCTCCGTTGCCTGCCGAGGAACGCGATTTGTTGTCAGCCGATCCAACTGCTTTTAATTTTAGCGATGCGGTTTCTCGCGGACAGGAGTTGAGCGAGGCGGATCAGGCCAGACAGGCAGACATGGCGGCAAATATCGGCAATCCGGAGGAACAAACTGTTGCCTTCTCGCCTGCAAGTTCAGCGACGGATGAAACAAGTAGCGATTCATCCGCTGTTTCAAACAGCGCCCTTGCCTCGGTTGAAGCGGCCTCTGATACCGATGAAAGCATTGAGGAGGAAGAATCGTATTTGGGGTATGACGAAGAAATCGACGATACAGGATCGTCGGGAAGTGAAACAGCTTAATTGTGAAAGGAGTCAATTATGGGTGGCGGATATAACTGGGAATATGTCGAGGCGACAAAATATCAGGCCGATTCGAACGAGGCCATAGCGCTCGATTCGAACGAGGTTGACTTGCAAATCGCGCAGGAACAGTCCGACGCCGTGATTCAGCAGGCCAAATACGACTATGACGCCCGCATCTACGAGGCCGACAAAAACTACCAGATCCAGATGGAGGCCTTAAGGGTCCGCGAAAAAGAGGCCGAGCTGACCTACAAGGTCGACTGGAAAAACGCCGAGAACGACGCCATCCGCGCCGAGGCCTCGCAGACCAAGGCGGATGCGGACTACCTGGAGGCCGAGGCCGAAAAAGATGATGTGGCCTATGAGCATGAGGAGGACATGGCAAAATATGATGACGGCAGTTCGAGTTATTGGTATGGTTAATTAGACTATGCCCCAGGAAATCCAGGACCCGATGGAGTACATCTGGGAGAAGGTTCCCAAGACGAAAGAGGGGTTCATCCACTATCTCCCCGGCGACATCCCCTACCTCTACCGGAACGGTTTTGTCGATTCCACCCGGTTTGCCTATCCCCAATGGAAAAACGCCTTCGACGATTGCAAACAGGCCGACGGCTCTTACCTCGTCTCCAAAGAAAAATTCATGTCGCTCCGGCCGTATCGCTACACCGGGCCGGTTTTCAAACCTTTTGATCCCAATCTGGTGCGCGAAGGGGAATGGACCGATGAAGATTTAAAGAAACTTTATTTCAGGAGCATCAAACCATCCTCCGGCATCACGGAGGAAGTTTTTTGGAACAGCGTCAAAGCCCTTAAAGATCAGGGGTTGGTAAAAGGTGGAAATCTGCTTGTCGATGCGACGGTCAAAAAGCAACTCGCCTACCTGATCGAACGTTTCCCCTCGCCGCGCCGCCGCCTCGAAAAAGAGGTCAACCGGATCCGCGAAGAGCGCGAAACCCAAGCCCGCGCCATATCCTGTGACCGCGACGCCAGCGGTTTTGTGGGGGGGAAGCTTTCCAGCGAGGCGAAAGTGGAGGATTTGAAAAAATTGCAGTCCAGCGCCCCGGTTCGAGCGCCGGTACAAACGTATCCGGACGAAGCCCCCGCCGTTGACATCAAGAAATTGAGAAAGCCGGGCAAAAAGATTACGGGGTAGGGGAAAATGACAAATGTCAAAGTTCAAATGTCAAAAGAAACTCAAAACAACAATATCAAATTTGTCGTTTGGAGTTTTGACATTCCTTGGAAATTTGGAATTTGTCATTTGACATTTTAAAATATCCTCGCCAGTTTTCGATACGTCTCCTTTAACGCCTCCGGAATCACCCGGCTGTTTCCGATAACCGGCATAAAACTCGCGTCCCCGATCCAGCGCGGGACCACATGGGTGTGAACATGGTCCTCAATGCCCGCCCCCGCCACCCTTCCCAGATTCATGCCGATGTTAAAACCCTGCGGTTTGAACGCTTTTTTAAGGACAGCCACCGAGCGGGTGACGAGAACGCCCAGTTCGGCATGCTCCGAAGGGGTCAATTTTTCCAGGCCCTCGAGATGCCTTTTCGGCACCACCATCAGATGCCCGTTGCTGTAAGGATAGCGGTTGAGGATGACAAAGGCCTTTTTGCCCTTGTGCAAAATGAGATTGCGGGGTGATTTTTTTTGTTTGGGGAGTTCGCAGAAGATGCAGGGGCCTGTCTTTTCGCGGGCCCTCAAGATGAAATCCATCCTCCAGGGGGCCCAAAGAACCTTCATTTAGGCCGCCCCCGCCCCGTTGTTGACCCGCTCGCGCAGTTCCTTTCCCACCTTGAAAAACGGGACGCGCCGGGTATTCACATAGACCTGCGCCCCCGTCTTGGGGTTTCTCCCCTGCCGCGGCTCCCGCACGCGCACTTCAAAACTGCCGAATCCGCGGATCTCAATCCGGTCCCCCTTGGACAAGGCCCCCGTCATTTTGTCGAAGATGGTTTCGACAATCGCCTCCACCTCCCGTCGGGCGAGGCTTTTGACTTTTTCGGAAACGGTTTCAATTAAATCGCTCTTGTTCATAATTAAGAATCCTTCCTTAGTCGATTTTGAGAGGGTTCATGGAGTATAACCAGACCGGCGCGTCCATGCCATGAAAATATTTTTTGACAAAATGCTCAAGCGAATTTTTTTCCATCGAATCGAACAAAAGCGACTCGAACGGGAATTTGTCCTTCCGCGGCCAGATGACGCGGGCATCCGGTGAAAGGCCGGCAAGCTTTTTGGCCTCGTCGATGGCGTCGTACAGCGTCCCCAATCCGTCGACAAGCTTTTGGGTCATCGCCTGTTCCCCCGTGTAAATTTTTCCCTCCGCGATCAGATCGATTTGTTCCTGCGAAAAACCCCGGTTTTCGGCCACCGCATTTTTGAACTGGCCGTACATATTGTCGAGAATGGCCTGCAGATAGGCCCTTTCCCCGGGAAGCATTTCGCGGAAGGGGGAGCCGACATCCTTGTACTCGCCGCTTTTGATCACGCGGTTTTCGAGACGGGCCCATTTGAGCACTTCGTGAAAGCTCATGCTTTCCATGATGACGCCGATGGAGCCGGTGATGGTGCCGGGGCTGGCGATGATTTTATCCGCCGCGCAGGCGATGTAGTAGGCCCCCGAGGCCCCCACCGTTCCCAGGGAGACGACGACTTTTTTGGTTTTTTTGAGTTTTTTGACCTCCTCGAAAATTTCCTGCGAGGGGGCCACGGCCCCGCCGGGGGAATCGATCCGCAACACCACCGCCTTGATGGAGCTGTTTTCGCCGTAACGGTGAAGCTCCTTGATGATGTCGGTGGAGTCGAAGATGGGGCCTTCAATTTCAACAATCGCGATATCGCCCAGCGGGAGCCACTTTGCTCCATCGCCCCCCGTGAGGGCGACAACCACGACAAAGACGCCGGCCAGGAAAAAAAGGATGAGAAAGACGACCAGAAATGAAAGGAGGATTGGATGCCGGCGCATACTTAAAGGCAAATTCCAAATCCCAAATTCCAAATTCCAAAAAAAATTTCAGCTTGGAATTTGGAGCTTGGAATTTGGAGCTTGTTTTACTTTGCTATATCCTGCAATTTCACCGACGAATCGCCCTGTTTGGAGAGGAACTCCTTCATGTGCTCCTTCTCCTGGGCCTTCTCGTAGGTCTTGACGCTCAAGAGAACACGATTTTCGCGGGGGTCGACTTTTTTGACCGTCGCCGTGACTGTCTCCCCTTCTTTGGGCCTTTCATGACCCTCCTCTTTTGCGTGCAGGGAAAGATCGGCATTGGCAATAAAACCGGTTGTGTCGTCTTCGAGGCGGACGACGACCCCTTTGTCGGTTGCCTGTACAACAACTCCCGAAACCGCCGTCCCTGTCCGGTATTTTCGCGCCATATTCGCCCGCGGGTCGTCTTCGAGCTGTTTCAAGCCGAGGGCGAACCGCTCGGCTCCCTTGTCCACCGTGATGACCACACAATCAACCTCATCCCCTTTCTTGTAAAGCTCGGACGGATGTTTGACGTTTTTATCCCACGTCAAATCGGAGACATGGACCAGCCCGTCGATCTCTTCCCCCTCGATCCCCACAAAAACGCCGAAATCGGTGACATTGCGCACCGTGCCGCGGACTTTTGTCCCCGCCGGATATTTTTCCACCAGCCCGTCCCACGGATTCGGATCCAACTGCTTCATGCCGAGCGCAATGCGCCGGTTGCCGGGATCGACATCCAGCACCACCGCCTCAATGACATCCCCCTGCTTGACCATCTTGGACGGGTGCCGCGTCTTTTTGGACCACGAAAGCTCCGAGACATGCACCAACCCCTCGATCCCCTCCGCGAGCTCCACAAAAATGCCGTAGTCGGTGATGTTGACCACCTTTCCCTGAAGCTTTTCACCCGGCGTGAACTTCCCCTTCACCTCTTTCCAGGGGTCGGGGAGGAGCTGTTTGTAGCCAAGTGAGACTTTTTCGTTTTTGGGGTCGTATTTCAAAACCACGACGTCGATTTCGTCGCCGACCGAAAAGATCTCGCTCGGATGGCCCGCGCGCCCCCAGCTCATGTCGGTGATATGAAGAAGGCCGTCGATCCCCCCCAGGTCCACAAACGCCCCATATTCGGTGAGGTTCTTGACCACCCCCTTGATCACCTGCCCTTCGCGAAGGTTTTCGAGAAGGTTCTTCTTTTGTGATTCGCGCTCTTTTTCCAGAACAACGCGGCGCGAGAGGACGATGTTTCCCTTGGCCTTGTTGAGCTTGATGATTTTGAACTGAAATTTATGACCGATGAGCTTGTCGAGGCTTTTGACCGGCTTCAGGTCAATCTGCGAACCGGGAAGAAAGGCCTTGATCCCCCCCAGATTGACCGACATCCCCCCCTTGATCTTGTTGACGATGACCCCCTCGATAATTTGATCCTTTTCATGGGCCTCCGCCACCTTGTCCCATGCCTCCAGGGCGTCCGCCCGCTCCTTGGAGAGGATCAGATTCCCGTTGTCGTCCTCGATCTGCTCCAACACCACCCGGATGGCGTCGCCCGGCTTGACCCCCACCTCGCCGTCAAAATTGATGAATTCCTCAACCGGGATGTAACCCTCCGTCTTGAAGCCGATGTCGACGGAAACCATGTCGCGCCCCACCGCCACAACCGTGCCAGTCACCAGTTTTCCCTCCTGGACATTGAAAGTTTTGAGGCGTTCCTCGAAAAGCGTTTTAAAATCGGATGCGGTCTGTGTCTCGGTCATTATGATTAATTTCCTCCTTTGCAAAGGCCCATCGCGTTTATTCTTAAATACCTCTAAAGTCAAATGATTTTACAGGAATAAGTTCCACTTTGGCAAGATACTGTGCAAACGATGCCAAATTTTGAGCCGCAAGGGAGGCCCGGCACTTTCATCAGGTTCCGGCACTGGCCGGTTAGGAAGCCAGTTGATGGAGAATTTCAAAAAAGCCGGGAAATGAGGTGGCCACACACTCTACATCGGAAATAACCGAGGAATTTTGGGCGGCCAGCGCCCCGATGGCGCAACTCATGGCGATCCGGTGGTCCCCATGGCTGTCAAAGGCGCCCCCCATCAGCCTTGTCTTTCCTTCATGCAGAGTCCCTGAAAGGACAAGGCCGTCGGGCTTCTCCTCCACGACGACCCCCATTTTTTTCAGTTCCGCCGCCAGAACGGCAATCCGGTCGGACTCCTTGACCCGCAATTCGGCGGCATCGGAGACACTGCTTTTTCCACGGGCGCAGACAGCCGCAACGGCAAAAATGGGGATTTCATCGATGAGTTTGGGAATAATCTCCCCCTTCAACTCAAAACCCCTCAAGGGTGAACTTTGGACATGAATATCCGCCACCGGTTCGTCGGCAATGAGTCGCGGTTTGCCGATACGGACGCTTCCTCCCATTTCGCGAAGGACATCGGCAAGCGCCGAACGGGTGGGGTTAATTCCCACATCCTTCAAAATGAGATCCGAGTGAGGGACTATCAGTCCGCCGACCACAAAAAAGGCGGCGCTGGAAAAATCGCCGGGGACGGTTATGTCGAGGGGTTGAAGTTTTTCGGCCGGGTGAATCATCACCTCGTTCCCCTTTTTGAAGAGTTTTACCCCCATGGCCGCCAAGAGGCGCTCGGTATGGTCGCGCGAGGGGGATGGTTCAATAACCAGTGTCTCCTCCGCGGCGTAAAGAGCGGCCAGCATAAGGGCCGATTTCACCTGCGCCGAGGCGACAGGGAGATGAAATTTTATTCCTCCAGTGGTTGCGTCCCTGGCGCCGATTTTTTTTGTTCCTTTAACCCGGATCGTGCGTTCTCCCCCCTTTTGTTCCACGTCAAAACGGGCCCCCATTTCGGCAAGCGGCTTGATCACCCGCTCCATCGGGCGGCGGTTGAGTGAATGGTCGCCCGTCAATGTCGATTCAAACGGCTGGGCCGAAAGAAGGCCCATCATGAGGCGCATGGTGGTGCCTGAATTGCCGCAGTCGAGGAGCCGGGGGCTCGGCCGTAGTCCGTAAAGGCCGACACCGTGCACGATGAGGGTTTCACCCGGACGGATTTCCTCGGGCTTGTGGGACATTTTGACCCCCAACTGTTGCATGATCCGCATGGTGGCCAGGACATCCTCGCCCAAAAGAAGATTGCGGATCCGCGAGTCCCCTTCGGCTATTGCGGAAAAAATGAGGGCCCGGTGGGAGATGGATTTGTCGCCGGGAACGGAGATTGTTCCCCGAAGATGCGGGGCGGGATGGATGGTTTGGGATTGCATTAGACTTGGGGCATGGTTCGCTTTACAATTTTCTCCTCAATTCCGAGGCGCGCTCAAGATATTTTTTCAACGGGCCGGCATTTTTCTTTTCAATCAGTCCGACGACGCGCTTCAGTTCGCTTTCAAATTTTCGCAGACTCTTCAACAGATTTTCCCGATTCTCCAGACAGATATGCGTCCACATCTCCGCCGGAGAGGCGGCGATGCGTGTCGTGTCCTTTAAGCCCCCTCCCCCCATTTTTTTCATTTCGGAAAACGAAAGGGCATTGCCGATGGTTTTCATCAGGGCGGAGGCGACAATCTGCGGCAGGTGGCTTGTCGCCGAAAGGATGCGGTCATGCCTTTCGGGAGAAAGGATAATCGTCTCGCTCCCCATTTTTTTCCAAAAACGCTTTGCCACGGCGAGGGCCTTTCGGCTTGTCCTTTTAGCGGGGGTAATGACGAATCGCTTGCCCCGAAACAGGCCGGGAAGGGCGGCCCAGGCCCCCCCTTTTTCGGCGCCGGCCAGCGGGTGTGCGCCAACAAAATGAACGGTTCGGGGAAGATATTTCTCTGCGGCGCGGACGATTTTATCCTTGGTGGAACCGACATCCATGACAATCGCTCCCCTCTCCAGTATAGGTCCTATACGACCTATATGACCTATAATTGTTCTCGGTGGCGCCCCCAGCACAACCAAATCGGCATCTTTAACCGCTTTGGCCAAATCGGTTGTTGCTTCGTCAATAAGGCGCCGGCGCTTTGCAACGGCAAGGTTGGCCCGTGAACGCCCGCATCCGACAACCTCGCGCGCCAGTTTTTTGCGCTTTATTTCAAGGCCCAGCGAACCGCCGATTAAACCGACACCGATGATGGCTATTTTGTTAAACATAAAATCGGGGGCTTTGCCTCCGGCGCCCCCGTACCCCCCGTTCGCTCGGACGGAATAAATCCGATCCTCGCTCACTATATGCGACTTTTCGGATATGACCCCAGAATCTTGAAGAAGGTGCACTTTTTTTGCACCTCGGACAGGGCCCGGGCGATCCTTCTCTCCGAGAGATGGCCGTCCAGATCGGCAAAAAACATGTATTCCCAGGCCCGTTTTTTGAGCGGGCGCGATTCAATCTTGGTGAGGTTGATCTTTTGTCGCGCAAATGAGCCGAGTATCTGGTGCAGAATCCCCACCTCGTCGCGCGTCATAAAAAGGATGGAGGTCTTGTCGCGCCCCGTCCTTCGCGGCGGTTGCCGGCCGATGATCAAAAAGCGGGTGAAATTCTGCGGTTGATCCTGGATCTCGCGGGCCCGTACGGGTAAACCGTATCGGCTCGACGCGAATTCCGAGGCAATCGCCGCGGAATGCCTCTCACCGGCGGCGCGTTTGGCCGCCGCGGCCGTGCTCTCCATCTCCTTCACGGGAACATTGGGGAGATGGGTCATCAGCCAATTTCGGCACTGGGCGATGGCGTGCGGATGGGAATAGACCCTGTCGATCCGGCCTATCCCCTCCTCGCGGCTCAACAAATGGTGGGCGATCTTTAACACCTCTTCTGAACTGATGCTCAAATCGGAATCGACAAAAAGATCGAGCGTGTGGCTCACCACCCCTTCGGTGGAATTTTCGATCGGCACGACCCCGAAGTCGGACTCGCCGCGCGTCACCGCCGCAAAGATATTTTCAATCCCCGCCTCGGGTACAAATTCGGCCGATGAGCCGAAGTGGCGGACCGCCGCCATATGGGTGAAGGTCGCCTCGGGACCAAGATAGGAAATTCTCAACGGGGCCTCAAGCGCCCTTGTGGCCGAGATGATCTCGCGGAAAATGGAAAGCACCGCCTCGCGCCGATAGGGCCCCTTGTTGAAACGCGAGAGGCGGTCGTAGATGGACTGTTCCCGCGAGGGGACCAGGACTCCGGCCCCCTTCTCCCTCTTCATTTTGCCGATCCCCTGCGCGACTTTTCCCCTTTCGGACAAAAGGGCCAGCATTTTGCGGTCAATCGCGTCGATTTTTTTGCGGAGTCGGCCGATTTTGTTCATGGAAATAACCGGGAATTATTCAACAATGAGCGGGAGACGGGACTTGAACCCGCGACTTTCACGTTGGCAACGTGACGCTCTACCAACTGAGCTACTCCCGCATTAAGATGCTTCTTGCCTTTAAGCCACTCCGCCCCCATCGTCCTCTTTCCTCGCTACTCGCTCGGCGGACGACGGGTCCCCCCAACTGAGCTACTCCCGCGCGAAGCGCGGCCCGCCAAAGCATTAGTGGCGGGCCTTATTAAACCCCGTGTATATCGTGTCTCGGAAAGAATTGTCAAATAGCCTCAAGCCGACTCCAGCGATATCTGCCGGTTTTCCACCGACACATCCCTGACCGTCACCCGGATTTTGTCTCCGACCTGATAGATTTTTCTCTTTTTTCCAGTCCCGACAAAGCGGAGGCGTTTATCGTCGAAACGATAATAGTCGTCCGTCAGATCGCTCACGTGCAGAAGACCCTCGACAAAGTGCGGTTCCAGTTCCACAAAGAGGCCGAACTTGGCCACCCGCCGGATGGTTCCGAAAAATTTGTCCCCCACATGGTCCTGCATGAAGAGGGCCTGTTTTAGTTTGAGCATCTCGCGCTCCGCCTCCATCGCCTCGCGCTCCCGTTTGGAGGACTGGTCGCCGAAGTATTCGACGTCGCGGTGGTTGTAAAACGAGCGGAGGGACGATGGTGGAAGAGTCACACCGCGGCCAAACACAAGATGAATCTTTCCCGTTTTGCTTCCATGCAGAAGAAATTTCAGCTGGCGATGGACAACCAGATCGGGATAGCGCCGGATGGGGCTGGTGAAGTGGCAATAAGTTTTAAGGTTCAACCCGAAATGGCCGCGGTTTTCGGGGCTGTAGAGCGCAATCCGCATCGAGCGCAAAAGAACCTGGTGAATCAACGGCTCCGCCGGATCCGTTTTGATCGTTTCCAGAAGACGGGCGAAGTCCTTGGCCTGTTTGAACGATCCGCTGGGGAGCCTCACCCCCAGATTTTTCGCCAGCAGGAGAAATTCACCTACTTTGGCGGGATCAGGCAAATCATGAATCCGGTACAAAAACGGGAGCTCCAGTCGGGAAAAAAGCTCCGCCACCGCGACATTCGCAGAGATCATGAATTCCTCGATCAGCCGGTGGGAAAAGAAGCGCTCCGCCTTGACAATGGCGGAAATTCTCCCCTCCTTGTCGTACCGGATGTCGGCCTCGGGGAGGTCAAAGTCGATCGAGCCGCGCCGCCCCCTCTGAACCATCAGGAGTTCCGCCAGTTTTTTCATTTCATCAAGGCTCTGCCGGAGGGGAACGGGACAGGCCTCAACGGCGTCGGAGGCGCCGTCAAAAAAACTTTGCACCTCCTCGTAGATCCCCCGCTTTTGGCTCCGAATGACGCTTTCGTAATACCATGCCTCCTGCGCCTGGCCGGTTTCGTCAAACCTGATTTCGGCGGTCAGGGTCAGCCGGTCCTGCCCGGGGTTGAGACTACAGAGGCCGTTGGAGAGTTTTTCCGGAAGCATCGGAACGGCAAAGTCGGGAAAATAGGTAGAGGTGCCCCGCTCGAGCGCCTCGTGATCGGTTGTGCCTCCCGAGGCGACATAGTGGGCCACGTCCGCGATGCTGACATAGAGATGAAAGGATAAGCCTTTTTTTTCCACGAAAACGGCGTCATCGAAGTCGCGGGCGGTGATGCCGTCGATGGTCAAAATAGGGAGAGGACGAAGATCCACACGGCGTTTCAATTCCTCTTCGGAAATTTCTTCGGGTTGACGCTGGACCTCCTCCGTCACTTTGGGGGGAAAGTTTTTCCGGATCCGGTGCTTGACCAGGATGGCGGCCGTTTCGGCGGATTCATCCCTTGGGCTTCCCAGAACCTCGGCGACCTCTCCCATCATCGGCCGGCCCGAGGCGGGAAACCGGGTGACCCGCACAACCACCATCTGCCCGGGCCGGGCCCCCTTTAAATGTCTGCCGGGGATCAGAATCTCCACCGCCTTTTGCCGCTCTTCATTGATCACCGCAAATCCTTTGCCCTGCCGCTCAAATCTTCCGATCCAGTGGGTGCGTCCCCGTTCCAGTATCTGAAGAATTTTCCCTTCCCGCTTGCCGTCCCCTCTTCCTTCCATCACGCTGGTCACGACGCGATCGCCCGGAAGGGCGTAATTCATGTTCTTTGCGGGAATGAAGACATCGGTCTGCGCGGGATCGTCGGAAATGACAAAACCGTAGCCTTCGTAATGCGCCTTCAATGTGCCTGAAACAGTGGGAACATTGGTGAGGCTCCCGTAGCGCCCTCCCCTTTGCGGGATGATTTTACCTTCCTGCGACAGCCGCTTGAGGCGGTTTCTCAACCCCCTTCTCCCGGCAGAGGGGACTTTAAGCCGCTGGGCGATCTCGCGCGGGGACCAGGCATGCTTGGGATGATTGACGAGAAACGTGAGAATCGAAGAATCGTCCACAAATGATCAAGCAAATCATCCCGCTTTGCCGGTGATTTGCGCGGGGTTTGGCCCGCCACAAAGTATTGGCGGGCGAAATAAATCGACGCGAGTAGCAACAAACGGGCCGAAAGGGCCCCAAATAAAATGTGCGCGGGGGGGGACTTGCCCGCCAAACGACATGGCGGGTCCGCCACGCAGTGTGGCGGAAACCCCTTTCGCATGTGCCGCTGAGAGGACTCGAACCTCCACGGGGTTGCCCCCACCGCACCCTGAATGCGGCGTGTCTGCCAATTACACCACAGCGGCTCGTTATCGGAAAGCGTGTCTGCCAATTCCACCACCCGCGCGAGGGGCATTTGTCTATCTGAATTGGAGGCAAAATGGAAAGAGAAAAAACTATTTAATGCCTTGCGTGCGTTAAAATGCGTATGCTAGAAAAGAGCTTTTCCTATGCTTCATCTCTTCAGGCTTGTCCGTCTGATTCTGGTTATCGGCGTCCTCCTGTTCATTACGGCGATCGTCTCCGGCTTCGGCCTCTACTACTACTTTTCCCGCGATCTCCCCAGGCTGGACAGCCTGAAGGACTACAATCCTCCGGTGGTCTCTGAGGTTTATTCCGCCGACGGAACAAAAATCGGCGAGTTCTGGACCGAAAAGCGTTTCGTCCTCTCCCCCAAAGAAATGCCGAAGACAATGGTTCAGGCCATCGTCGCCAGCGAGGATGACCGTTTTTTCGAGCACAAGGGAATCGACTATCAAAGCATCGTCCGCGCCTTTTTTGAAAACCTGAAGGCGGGCCATGTGGTGCAGGGGGGTTCTACAATCACCCAGCAGATCACCAAATCTCTCCTTTTATCCAGCGAAAGGACCATCAACCGCAAAATCAAGGAGGCGATTCTGGCCACCCGCATCGAAAAAAATTTCAACAAGGAAGAAATCCTGAACCTCTACCTCAACCAAACCTTCTTCGGCAACCGCGCCTACGGCGTTGAGGCGGCATCCCGCAACTATTTTCACAAGACATGCAGGGAATTGAACATCGCCGAGGCCGCGCTGATCGCGGGGCTGGCGAAAGCCCCCTCGCTTTATTCCCCCATCACCAACCCGGCACAGGCCAAGGAGCGACAGGAGTATGTCATCGACCGGATGTTTGAGGTCGGTTTTATCACAAAGGAACAGAGGGAAAAGGCCAGGGCCATTCCGCTTAAAGTTTACCGGGCCGAAACCGACAAGGAGTTCAATGACAAATACACCCCCTGGTTCACCGAATACATCCGCCGCACGATTCAGGAAAAATACGGCGAACAGGTGCCCTACACCCATGGCCTCCAAATCTACACCACCGTCGATCCCGGCATGCAAAAAGCGGCGGACCGGGCCGTGGAGCGTGGCATCCGGGAATTGGACAAGCGCCAGGGATACGCGGGGCCGATCCAAAAAATTCCCGAGGCGGATATTTCGAAATTTGCGGCGGAAAACCATTTGGCGGTCACAAGGGAAACATTGGAGGAAGAATGGGATTATTTTCATCCCCTCTCGGATGATGAGCTGACAAACCGTCCCACCCCCATCATCCCCGGCCGGTATTATCGGGCGGTTGTTACGAAAGTCGACCGTCAGGGGCAGAATCTTGAGGTGCTGGTTGGAAATGTTTCCGGAATCATCCGTGTGCACGATTATGCCTGGGCCCGCAAACGAAACCTGAACTCGGCCGGTTACAACGATGTCTATTATATCCGCGACCCAGGGGGGACTTTTTCGGTCGGCGACGTCATCTGGGTGAAAAAGAAGATCCCCGGAGATGACGCAAAGGGAAAGGGCTATGAGGCCGGCAAAAATTATTTCTCGCTGGAACAGGAGCCTGAAGTGGCGGGGGCGCTTTTTTCGTACGAGCCGCAAAGCGGCTTTGTACGGGCTATTGTGGGGGGGCTCGATTTTAAAAAGAGCGAGTTCAACCGGGCAATGCAGGCCATAAGGCAGACCGGTTCGGCCATCAAGCCGCTCATCTATTCCGCCGCCCTGGACAAGGGCTATTCGCTTTCCACGGTGATCGAGGACGCCCCCCTCTTCTACGAGTATGCCCCCGGCCGTTTTTGGTCTCCCCAGAACTACGGCGGCGGTTTCAAGGGCCCCACCACCTTCCGGAGCGGCCTAGTCAATTCGCGCAACGTGGTCACCGTGCGCATCCTCATGGATATCGGCGTGGAATACGTCGACGCCTACGCGCGGAAGCTGGGAATAACCACGCCGATAAACCGGTATTACTCGATGGCCCTGGGGGCCAACGACATGAAGCTCTATGAACTCTCCCGTGCCTACGGCGTCTTTCCCAACGGCGGAATCCTTCCCGAACTTGTCTTCGTGAAGCGGATCACCGACCGTTACGGAAGGGTTCTGGAGGAATACCGGCCGCGGCAGATTGTCCCCTTCACGGAACAATTGGCCAAAAACAGGGAGAACCGGAAAGAGGCCAAAGAGGGTTCCGGCTATAGTGAATCCCTCCTGGCCGAAGGCGAAAAGTGGATCGCGGATGACAAGCTGAAACTCACCGAAATTGAAAAACGGATTCTCTACGGCGATTATGTCCCGGAAGGGTATGTCATCTCGCCGCGCACCGCCTACACGATGGTCCAGCTGATGAACGATGTCGTCAACTACGGCACCGGATACAAGGTCAGGGCGCTCGGCCGCCCGGCGGCGGGAAAAACCGGAACCACCAACGACGAGACCGACACCTGGTTTGTCGGCTATGTCCCCGACCTGTTTGCCGGCGTCTGGGTGGGATTCGACAAGGTCCAGAAAATCGGCTCCCGCGAAACGGGGGGGAACACCTCCGCCCCCATTTTTCTGTATTACATGCAGGAGGTGCTGAAGGGAAAGCCGGTAGCCAATTTTGAGATCCCCAAGGAGATCAACACCGCCGTCCTCGACGCGCCGATTGATCTCACCGCGGGGGATGCCGAAGCGGGGGGGATCGAGGGGGGCGGCTCGTCGGCCGATTTCTTTATTTACGATTTTTAGGGAATGGAATACGCTTGCCGTCGCTTTTTTCACCTTTCAAAAATAAGGAGCCTATATGAAAATTGCCGCATTGATCATCGGTTTAATCGGATCGTTGGCCGCTTTGGGTCTGGGGTCGAAATGGGTCACCGATTACAACAAGTATGAATCGACCATCGCCTCGATGCAACAGATGGCCGATCAGATGGGGGCCGGCGGCGCGATGGCCGAGAGCCTGGCCTCGGTCGGCAAGCTCAAAAACGCCGGCTATGCGCTGGTGGGGCTGGGGTTACTCGCCCTTCTGGCCTCGATTCTCGTTTTCAAGCTGGGCAAATTAAGCGGTCTTGTCATGCTGATAGCGGCCATTGTGCCGGGGGTTCTGGCGCCCCAGGCCTTCGTAGCCACCGCTGTGTTGATCGTTGGCGGGATACTGGCGCTTCTAACGAAACCAAAACAGGCAGTAGCGTAACGGACTTGTTTTGCGCCGCCGGCAAAGGGAACCTTTTGTCCGCGCAATTTTTGCAAGCCGTCACGTGCTGGATTGTTCCTTCAGCGTCGAGTGTCCGGCAGGGAGCAAAAATTGCCTCGTCAAAAGGTTCCCTTTGTTGGCTCCTCAATCCCCCGTGGAGAGGGAAGCGGTGAAGTCCAGATTCATGCTGTGGTCCGCGTCGATCTCGCAGGAGGCCTCCACCTCTGCTTGGTCGAGAGCGAGTGTGTTGCCGCTTCCGTCCTGATATTCACAATCGGAACAGGTGAGTGAACAGCCTGTGTCCTCGCAAATTCCACCGGTGGCCGTGTAGCCTTCCGGGCAGTCGCCGCAATCGCCGAAGCAGGACAGCACCTTGATCCGGCAGAATTCCACGGTCTCGGGGAAATCGGCGATAATCCGTCCTTCCGCGTAATGGGCGTTGAAGGAAATCTCGAAGGCCCCGATCGTATCGCTGACCTCCAGGGCGCCAAACGCAAAGGAATCCCCGGCGTTGCGCGTCGCCTCCAGCCCGCTGAAACTGTCCGAGGAGAGGTTTGAAAAATAGGCGCTACAGGGGGTTGCCTCGGTTGTCGAGGAACCGACCTCGTAGGAACATTCGTCAAACTGGGCGAATGTCGGGACCGAGAGGGTGTCATGAACGGCATACCAGCCCGAAGAAACCTCCAACACCCCGCTTTCCGCCAATGTGTCGATATCCCCGGCGTCCTCCCCCCAGACGATCTCAAGGGTTTTGCCGTCGGCCAAAGACAAAACCAGATGCTCGTCGCGCTGGCCGTCGGCGGACACAAGCCGGTGATAATAGGCCATGTCGGCGGACACGAGCGTGGAATCGGCGTCATCGACCACCGAAATCGAGGTCATGTCGTCGAGAAAGAGGTCGGTTACATCCACGTCCTCGGGGCAGATGCGCGTCGTCGTGGAGCCCTCCTCGGTACTGCAGGTGCAACGGTTCAGGCACATCACGGCAAAAAACAGGAATATCGTCGCGATCCTCACCTTGCTCATAAAAACCCTCCTTTCAGATTCTTTCTCCGCAACTTCTTTGCACAGTTTGCGAACCGTTTGCAGGTCCATCTGGACCATTTGGCTGGCGGCCCTGCCGCCTTCAGATATCTTCATCCGGCTCCAGGACGACGGGATTGACGATGTTTCCGCCTCCCGGCCCGCAATAGTCATCGTATTCCCCCCATGTCTCCGAGCCGTCGGACACGCCGATGAACACGTCATTGAGATAAAGTTCCTGCCAGGAATCGGGATTGGCCTCGGAGTCGTATAATGACAGCAGATAAGCGTCCAGATAGCCCCCTTGAATGTTTTCCGTCCCGATTGTCCTGTCAAAACCGATCGTATAAAATCCGGCCTCATCAATCCCCGTCAGATTGTGCAGGTCGATGGTTGTTTCAAGATGATAGACCCCTTCGCCGGCCGCTGTCACCGACATGCTGAACTCATCGCTCTCTCCGTAATAATCGTCACTCAAGGCCCTTTCCCATATGAAGCTGTGGTATGTGTCGGCCTGTTCCCCGGCCAGTGTCGCATTCAGCGTTTCCAGATCCGCCGCATTGGATGCGTCAAAGAGATAGTAGATCCCCGTGAGGGGATCTTCCGCGGCGGAAAAGGGGTATTCATATTCAAACTTCAAAACCAGGACATCGCCGGTGGACAGGACAAGATAATAGTACTCGTAGAAACTATAGATGATGGCGTCTTCTTCCCCCCCGCCCCAGTTCCAGTACTGGTCCGCTCCCAAAAGGTAGCGAAAATAGACCTGCTCTCCCGGTTCGACAAAAGAAGTGTCGGAAACATCCTGGATGGTGACATTGCCAAAGGCCGAGACCAGCTCCTGGTTTAAGGAAACAGCCTCGTCCGGGCAACGCCAGGATTCAGATTGGTAGCTGTACGGCTCATCGGAGTAAAGAGGGTCGGCACAGGACAGACCGGCCCATGCAACGAGGCAAAGCCACCCGGTTTGAAAAACCCCCCTCCCCTGTCTTCCGCGCAACTTCATCGGCGTGGATGAAAGTATACCAGTGCAGAGGTTGAGTTGGAAAAGAAAAATTCGCCGGCCGATTTTGACGGCCGATTTTGGTCAATTTTGGTCAATTCCGCGGGTCCCGTTTTTCGGGAGCGCCCTCGGGCCGGAATATAACCCGTTAAAATTACGCGCAAATTTCAAAAACCTGATCCGTGTCCCTCTTGGCACGCCGATTGCTTCCTCCTTGTTGTCGAAAGGAGGGTTCCCGCCGAGCGCCGACCGAATAGGGAGGATAAAGCGAGGCGGGAGCGGAGATTGCAAACGCCATTGAAGGTTTTAATCAAAAATAAAACAAGGAGGATCGCCATATGAAACACTTCAAAACAAGCCTTCTGCTTTTAACACTGACCGCAACATCCGTTGCGGGAACCGGATGCGGATTGGGAGAGGGTTATTACGACAGCTGGGATGATTCGTCGTACTCCTCGCCCGGAAGCGACGGGGATTTTGACGAAGACCTCATCCTGGTGACCCATTCGGGTGAAACGCTCCTGATCGAGTATAACGATACCGTCTTTACGGCTCTCATCAACTGGGAGGACGGCAACTATTATTTTGCCCCGGACAGGGAAGGAACCTACTCCGGAGATGTGATCATCTGTGTCGCCTCCATTTCGACAGACCGGTTTCAGGGAGACTGTTTTCGCGACGGGCAGGTTTGCACCTTCTACTACGCCGCCTCTTATTATGACGATGACGGAACGGACAAGGACATCTACGCGCTCGCCTCGACATCCTGCAAGGAAGCGCCTTACGTAGGGCCCTTTCTTGTTCCGCTGGATGCCCCTCTCTGCGGCGAATCTCCCTATCCCGACTGCGTGGACGACTCCCTCTTTCCTGCGGGCCCCGACGGCAAAACGCCTGACGGGGAAGACGGGGAAGACGCCGAAGACTCCCGAGATTCCCTTGATGATGCCGATGAAGATTCCGACTCCGAAGATTCCTTTGAGGACGGCGATGAAGATTCAGATGAAGATTCCGATAACGATTCCCTTGAGGATTCCGGCGAGGATTCCGTTGCCGTCGACAAGTTCACTTCACGACAATTTCAATGGAGTTGATCTTGTCCCCCCGCCGGATATTGGAGACGACATCCATGCCGGCGATGGTCTGGCCGAAGACCGTATAAGCCCCGTCCAAAAACGGCGTCGCCTGCAGGGTGATGTAGAACTGCGAACCACTGGAGCGGCGCTGGGGATTCACTTGGTCGCCGGTGCGGGCCCAGGCAAGCGCCCCGTTTTTGTGCGGGAGGCCGATCTCGGCAGGAATGGTATAACCCGGTCCGCCACTGCCGTTCCCTGCCGGGTCTCCCCCTTGAATGACAAAACCGGGCTCCACCCGGTGAAAGGTCAGCCCGTTGTAAAACCCCCCTTTTGCCAGTTGGATAAAATTGGTGGCCGACAGAGGGGCCTTGTCGGGATAAAGCTCCACCGTGATGTCCCCTTTGCCGGTTTTGATGACCGCCTCGTATTTTTTGCCGGCCTCAAATGGCATCGGCGCCGACGGTTCTGAAAATTTCATACTCTCTCCTTTCACCTCGCTACCGACGAACAACAAAATTGAAACACAGAATAAACACCGCAGTTTCAAATTTCTACGCATGGATCACCTCCAGAACGGCCTCGACCCCTTCCTGCAACCCTTTCATATCATATCCCCCTTCCAGAACAAAAACGATTTTTGCGCCTGAATATTTTTGGGCGACATCGAAGAGATTTCGCGCCATCATCTTAAATCCCCCTTTGGTGATTTTCATGCCGCCAAGCGGATCGCGCCGATGCGCGTCGAATCCGGCCGAAACGAGGACAAACTCCGGTTTGTATTCGTGAAGGGCCGGAAGAATTTTTTTATCATACCCCTTCGCATAATCGTCATCATCTCCGAGGGCGTCGAAGGGAAGATTCAAGGTGTACCCCTTCCCTTTTCCCGTTCCCGTTTCGTCGACAGCTCCGGTTCCCGGATAGAACGGATAGCGGTGGGTCGAGACGTAGAAAACGTCGTCCCGAGCATAAAAAAAATGCTGGGTTCCGTTTCCGTGATGAACGTCGATATCGACAATGGCAATCCGTTTGAGCCCCTTTTGGCGAACCAGATATTCGGCGGCGACGGCGATGTTGTTGAAAAGGCAGAATCCCATCGCGCGTGTCGATTCGGCATGGTGTCCCGGCGGCCGGGGAAAGGCGAAGGCGTTGTCCACCTTTCCCGAAAAAACCGCCTCGGCGGCCGTAAGTAAGCCCCCGACCGCCAGAAAGGCGGCCTCCGCCGAATCGGCGGAGACCGGCGTGTCGAGGTCAAAATAGCCGTGAGGGACGCCCCGCGTTTTTTCGACATTCTCGATGTGTTCTTTCGAATGAACCCAGCCAACCTCTTCTTTGGTGGCCAAACGGGGGGGGATGGAAACAAGCGTGGAGTCGGTATCAAGAACCTCTTTGATGGCCAGCAGACGACGGGGGGATTCCGGATGACCGGTTCCGGTGTCATGCGCAAGATAACGTTCGTCCCAAACGATTCCGGTTTTCGGCATGATTATTTGTTCCAGGCCTCTTGGAGGGCAAGTTGTGCCTCTTTTTCAGCCTCGGCGGCCAGATGCAGGGCTTCGTCTTTGTTCGCCGTATTCTGGGCTTTCTGCAGGAGATTCACCGCCACGCGATAATGGTCGGGGCTTTTCGTGTCGGCATGCCATATCCGCGCCTCGCGGACGGCATAGACGGCATTGCCGAGGGAATGGGTGATTTCGTCGGCAGACGAAATTGAGGGGACAAGAACCGCAAGGAGAAAAACAAAAAGAGTCGGCAATTTCATGCGGTCAAGCATATCCTATTCGATGACAACCAGCAAGGCGCCGTTTTCAACCGACTGGCCGGGGGCCACGCGGACATCGGTGACAACGCCCGACTTTGGGGATTTCATCTCGTTTTCCATCTTCATCGCCTCAAGAACAACCACCCCCTCCCCTTCTTCAACCTTGTCCCCTTTTTTGACGGCGACACTGACAATTTTGCCCGGCATCTGGGCGATCAGTTCGACCTTTCCCTCGCCAGCCCCAAAGGGGCCCCTTGTCGGGGTGGCGCCGCCACCGATTTTTCCCCCCGGCTTGCCACCAAGCAACCTGCCGGCTCCCGGTTTGGGTTTTCCGGCCTTGCCCTCTTCATCAAGCTGAAAATAGAGATGCTCGCCATGAAGAAAAGCCTGAATTTCCGGGCCGCTTTGATGAAAACGAAGATCATGCGACCGTCCGTCGTGAATGACCGAATAATGGTTCGGCCCCGCGATGTGAACATCCACCTCCCATGTCTTGCCGTTGGAGACAATGCGCAGACTATCGGGGGCGATTTCGCCGATTTCAATCGGCGTCTCTTTTCCGTCGTGCGTGGCGGTGAATTTTTTGGATTTCAAAATCTCTGCTCCAACGCGTCCCTCAAACCTTGCGCTTTCCACTGGGACATCGTTTCTCTCCCGACAGTCGCCACGCCGGACGCCGGAGTGGCCATGGGCCGCTTTGTTCGGTCATAGGCGGCAATGCCGAAGATAATCTCGTTCGGCAGATCCACCGGACGGCGTTTGAGGATTTCGGGATGATCGTCGATATAGTGCGTATACATTTTGGCCGCCAAAACATCGGGGTTTTCGACCAGCGTTCGCAAAAACGGGATGTTGTTTTTAAATCCGCCGATTTCATATTCGCGAAGGGCCCTTTGCATCCGGCAAAAGGCATGTTGGCGGCTTTCCCCCCAGGTGATCAACTTGGCAATAAGCGGGTCGTAGTAGATGGGAATTGTGGCCCCCTCGTAAACGCCGCTGTCGTGCCGGACCCCCGGCCCTTCCGGGATTGTCATCCACTCGATGGTGCCGGGAGAAGGAAAAAAATTATTTTCCGGGTCTTCGGCATACAGGCGGCACTCGACCGCATGACCGCGCAGGGTAATGTCGGATTGTTTGAGAGAAAGGGGTTTCCCCTCTCCAATCTCAATTTGGAGTTTCACCAGATCGAGGCCAGTGATCATTTCCGTAACCGGATGCTCCACCTGCAGGCGGGTGTTCATTTCGAGGAAATAAAAATTCTCCTCCTTGTCGACCAAAAATTCGAGCGTCCCCACTCCAACATACCCGACTGATGCCGCCAAACGAACCGCCGCTTCGGTCATTTTTTTTCGGGTGGCCGCCGAAATAAAGGGGGACGGCGCCTCTTCGATCACCTTTTGATGCCGTCGCTGAAGAGAACATTCACGCTCAAACAAATGAAGCCCTTTTCCCTGCTGATCGAAGACGACCTGAACCTCAATATGGCGTGGTTTTACAATGTATTTTTCAATATATAGACTATCATCATTAAAGCTTTTCTTTGCTTCTGATCCCGCCCGGGTCATGGCCGATTCCATGTCGGCCTCTTTCTCGACCAAACGCATCCCTTTCCCCCCGCCGCCCGACACAGCCTTTAGAAAAACGGGATAGCCGATCTTTTTGGCAATTTGTTTGGCTTCGGCTAAATCTTTGAGAGCCTCCTTCGTGCCCGGCACCATTGGCACCCTCGCCTTCTCGGCAATCTGGCGCGCCCCTGTTTTACTCCCCATGGCGTCGATGGTTTCGGGTTTGGGACCCAGAAAGATGATTCCGGCATTTTGGCAAGCTTTTGAGAAAACCGATTTCTCGGAAAGAAACCCGTAGCCGGGATGAACAGCATCCGCCCCGCTCTTGTTGGCGGCATCGATTATCTTTTCGGGAACGAGATAACTTTCAACCGCAGGGGCCGGGCCGATGCAATAGGCCTCATCCGCGACTTGAACATGAAGAGCGGAGCGATCGGCCTCCGAATAAACCGCCACGGTTGAAATGCCGAGATCGCGACAGGTCCGCATGATCCGGACGGCAATTTCGCCGCGGTTGGCGATAAGGATCTTTTTGATTTTTTTGGTTTTCATGCGTAGGGGCAACCCTATGTGGTTGCCCTGCACGGAGGGCGGCCACACAGGGCCGCCCCTACAAGGGAATATTCCCGTGTTTTTTCTTCGGATTCGAATCCACCTTGTTCTGCAACATCTCCAATGCGGCAAAAATCTTTTTTCGCGTGTCGGACGGGAGAATCACCTCGTCGATATAGCCCAACTCCGCCGCTTTGTAGGGGCTGGCGAATTTTTCGCGGTATTCGGCCACGAGGCGCTCTTTTTCCCCTTTCGCGTCGGCAGACTGTTCGATCTGTTTTTTGAAGATAATGTTCACCGCTCCGTCGGGGCCCATCACGGCGATTTCGGCGCCGGGGTAGGCGTAGCTGACATCGCCGCGAATATGCTTGGAGCTCATAACGTCGTACGCGCCGCCGTAAGCCTTGCGGGTAATAACCGTTATTTTCGGAACGGTCGCCTCGCAGAAGGCATACAAAAGTTTCGCGCCATGCATGATGATGCCACCGTACTCCTGTGCTGTGCCGGGCAAAAATCCCGGAACATCGACAAAAGTGACAAGGGGGATATTGAAAGCGTCGCAAAACCGGACGAACCGCGCCCCCTTGATCGAGGCGTTGATGTCGAGGCACCCCGCCAAGTGCGCCGGCTGATTGGCCACAATGCCGATTGAATAACCGCCGATTCGTCCGAAACCGATCACCATATTTTTGGCGTAATTGGCGTGGATCTCCGTGAAATGGCCGTCGTCCAATGTTTCGGCGATGATTTCCTTGATGTCGTAGGGCTTGTTGGGGCTATCGGGAATAATTGAATCGAGTTTGGAGCAGACTCGATCGGACGGATCCCCCGCCGGGACAAACGGCACCGGTTCGCGGTTGTTGGAGGGGATGAAGCCCAGCAGTTCCTTCACCAGTTCGAGGCTTGCATCTTCGGATTCCGCTGCAAAATGGGCGACACCACTGATGGAACTGTGCGAAATCGCCCCCCCCAGTTTTTCTTTCGAAACCTCTTCATGAGTAACCGCCTTGATGACATCCGGCCCGGTGATAAACATGTGCGCGGTGTTTTGAACCATGACGATGAAGTCGGTCATCGCCGGCGAGTAGACGGCGCCGCCGGCGCAGGGGCCCATGATGACCGAAATTTGCGGGATGACGCCGGAGCTCATCACGTTTCGCTGAAAGATGTCGGCATAACCGGCGAGACTGATCACCCCTTCCTGAATCCGCGCCCCTCCCGAGTCGTTCAACCCGATGACGGGGGCCCCCACTTTCATGGCATGATCCATTATTTTGCAGATTTTTTTGGCATACGCCTCCCCCAGCGATCCGCCGAACGAGGTGAAATCCTGCGCAAAGACAAAAACAAGACGTCCATTCACCTTGCCGTAGCCGGTGATCACGCCATCGCCGAGAATTTTCTGTTTTTCCATTCCGAAGTCGGCACAGCGGTGGGTGACAAAGCGGTCGGTTTCGACAAAACTGCCGGGATCGAGGAGCTTGTCGATCCGCTCGCGGGCGGTGAGTTTCCCCGCCTCGTGCTGTTTGGCAACCCGCTCCTCGCCGCCGCCGGTTAAGGCTTGGGCCTCTTTTTCCTTGAGAATGTGAAGTTTGTCTTTCATAATCAGCTAAAATAACCAGCGCCAAAGGCGCGTTGAGGGGGAGGCAACTATCTTACTTCGCAAACCATACGGTTTGCTACGCGCCGCGAATGAATCGCGGCTTGTATCCGGCTTCGCCGGTGGAGGGCCCGCCAAACAACGCGGCGGGTCCGCCGAGCAGTTTGGCGGAGGCGACGCGAGCCCCTGAAAATAGACCTGATTTAAATAAAGTCACGGATGCGTTAAGTCAAGGACTGTTCAACCGTTGATTTTTCTTAAATGGGGCCATAGGCGACGCTGTAACGGTCTGCCATCCTCTTAAGGGCCTTGTCGCGTGTCCAGAGGCGACAGTTTCCCTGAATGGCGGCATACAACAATTGCACATCGACAAAGGACAATCCCGAACCGAACAAATGTTCGGAATCGACAAAGACCCTTAATTCTTCCGAATCGTATGATGGAAGTTGCTGGAGCTTGCCGACATCGGACAGAAACTCGTTTCTGCGCGGCCCCAAATCCCCCATTACGAGTTCACCGATGATCCACGGATGGGTTATCACCTGTTCTTCTTTCAGCAAATCGGAAAGAGGGAAGGCCTCCGCTTTTCCCTTGAGGTGGCCGATCCAGATGCTCGTGTCGACAAGAATCATGAAGGCCTTCGGCGACGGGGGGCGTTTGCCCGTTTGTAGGAACCGAAAACCCGGGCCAGTCTTTCGGAGGCCGTTTTGCGGATGAGGGCCTCAAACCCCATGTGAATGAGGCGGGTTTTTTCGGAGACACCGGCGGCCTTGGCGGCATTTTCGTACAAATTTTTATCCAAGTTGACGGTTGTTCTCATAATGCATATCAATATGCACTATTTATATGCATCGGTCAAGGGTATTCCCGGGCCGATGAATTTACAAAGTCAGTGATGACATCTCTCCCCAAACAGCAATATCGGCCCCCGGGCCGGGAAAGCCCTCCCCCGTTTGAAGGAATTATCCCAGGAACAGACCCTCATCGGACAATTTGCAAGACAGGCGCTTGAGCGGGTTCAAGAATAAAAGGTGTTTTGACACATCCCTGACCCTGCGATATATGCAACCAATGCCGAAGAGCGGCGCCAAAGAAAAGAAAAACCGGACAAAAGAAACCTTCGAAACCCTCTCGAAAATTCCGGTCGAGCCTCTTTATGCTCCTCAAAAAACGGATGAGAAATATCGGCGCGACCTCGGTCAGCCCGGTCAATTTCCCTACACCCGCGGCGTTCAGCCCGATATGTACCGCGGCCGTTTCTGGACGATGCGGCAGTATGCCGGCTTCGGGACGGCAGAGGAGTCCAACAAGCGTTACCGCGACTTGATTGCCCATGGCGGCACCGGGCTTTCGGTGGCCTTCGATCTCCCCACGCAGATGGGACTCGATTCCGACGATCCGCGGGCCAAAGGGGAAGTCGGCAAAACAGGTGTGGCGATCGCCTCACTTGCCGATATGGAAGTTTTGATGGACGGCATTCCTCTCGACCAGGTTTCCACATCCATGACCATCAACGCCACGGCGGCAATTCTTCTCGCCTTTTACATCGCCGTCGCCGAAAAAAAAGGAATTTCGGCCGATAAACTCTCGGGCACGATTCAAAACGATATTTTGAAGGAATACATCGCCCGCGGCACTTATATTTATCCCCCGGAACCGTCGATGCGGATCATCACCGATATTTTTGCCTTCTGCAAAGACCATGTCCCCAAGTGGAATACGATTTCGATCTCCGGTTATCACATCCGCGAAGCCGGATCGACCGCCGTTCAAGAAGTGGCCTTTACCCTGGCCAACGGCCTTGCCTATGTGAAAGCCGCGATCGATGCGGGACTGAAGGTTGACGACTTTGCCCCCCGCCTCTCCTTCTTTTTCAACGGGCACAACTATTTTTTCGAAGAAGCGGCCAAATTCCGCGCCGCCAGACGCCTTTGGGCCCGGCTGATGCGCGAACGTTTCAAGGCGAACGACCGTTCCTGCCAACTTCGCTTTCACACACAAACAGCCGGTTGTTCGCTGACGGCGCAACAGATTGACAACAACGTTGTCCGCGTCGCGTATCAGGCGATGGCGGCGGCCCTGGGGGGCACGCAGAGTCTCCATACCAACGCACGCGATGAAGCCCTGGCCCTTCCAACAGAGGTTTCAGCGCGAATTGCCCTCCGCACACAACAGATTCTCGCCTATGAAACGGGAATCGGCGACACGGTCGATCCACTGGCCGGCTCGTATTTTGTCGAATCGTTGACCGATACGATTGAAAAAAAGGCGCTGGAATACATTGAACGGATCGATCAGATGGGAGGTTCGGTAAAGGCGATCGAAAAGGGTTATATCCAGCAGGAAATCCAGAATGCCGCTTACGACTATCAGCGAAGCATTGAAGAAAAAAAACTGATCATCGTTGGCGTCAACGAGTTTCAGATCCAGGAGCCCCCGGCGGCGGATATTTTGAAAGTGGACGCAAGTCTGGAGAAAAAACAGGTCGGGCGATTGGACAAGGTACGCAAAGACCGGGACAACAAAAAGGTCGAACAGGCATTGACAAAAATCAAACAGGCGGCAAGGGGAACCGACAACCTCATGCCGCATATTTTAAATGCGGCGCGCTGTTACGCCACCCTGGGAGAAATTTCAAATACCCTTCGGGAAGTTTTCGGGATCTACCGCGAAAATGTAGTTATTTGAAATAATCCCCATACAACTCCTCGTAGGTTTCCTTGAACATATAATACCGAACTTCGTCCACATATTCCCCGTCAACAACCGCCTCGCGTTTCAAGACCGCCTCCCGAATCCATCCCCCCTTTTCGGAGATCCGCTGAATATGATGATCGGAGGCCAGATACTCGACAATTATTTTTTTAAAACCCAATCGATTATAGAGATAATCGAGAAGAATAATGAGCGCCTCGATGGCATAGGTTTTATGCTGGAAATCTTTGTCGAGCATGATGCCGATCCGGTTGACCCCCGACTTCTTTTTCAAACAGCAATGGGTTACCATGCCGATCGGTTTGTCTGAAGATTTTTCGATGATCATGAAAATGCCGACGCCGGATCCCGCCATGACTTTGTCAAATTTTTTGCACTGTTCGAGGCTCAAAGGGTCCTCAAAATCCCGAAAGAACAACCTATAGGCAGGGTCATAGAACCAGCGGAAAACGATTTTACCATGTTCCGGGCGGAAGCGTTCAAGACGAACAACGTGGCCTTCTTTGGTTGAAGACATCTTCGTAACATCGTCTCAAATCGCCCCCAACCTCGTCCACCGAATATTTGCGGGCGGTTATTTCGGCGAGATTGGTCACGCCGGCGCCGGCAATGCCGCAGGGGATGATGTAACCGAAAGGGGCAAGGTCACAATCGACATTGAGCGCAACACCGTGGGTGGTGACGCCACGGTGGACATGGAGGCCGATGGAGGCGATTTTACTGTTTCCAACCCAGATTCCGGGATTTCTTTTGTCGCGGCTCGCCGAAATTCCATATTTGGCCAGAAGACGTTTAACCCCCTCCTCCACCGCCCAGACCATTTTGTCGATCGATATCTTTCGCGTCTCGATATCCACAATGAAATAGACAACCAGTTGGCCCGGCCCGTGATAGGTGAGCCTCCCCCCCCGGTCGGTCTCGACAAATTCAATCCCCCTCCGTTTGAGCTCCTCGGGGTTGATTTTCAAGTCTTCATGCGACCGGCGCCGCCCCATCGTAATCACCGGGGGATGTTCCAGAAACAGGAGTTGGTCGGGTATCCGATTCGCCAAACGTTCGTCCCGAAGGCTATTCATTTTCTCCAGAGCCTCACGGTAAGGCGCCTCTCCGAGAAAAGAGGTCTGAATGGGAAAATTTTGTTTCATTTGAAACCCGGTTTTGTTAGGAACATATGGTGACAATTCGGTCTCGGGTGGCTTTCTGAAGAGTCCGTCGGCTGTCCGAGCGCACCTTAAAAACATCGCCAATCGGAACAAACCAGGCGACAACATACAAACAGGGTGGCGATTACAAAGACCGCGAGTTCCGACGGAATCGAAAGAAAACACACGAGACTGAATTGTCACAATGCGCCATATGTCCGAGCCTGTTATCTTGCAAATCGAAGGTCCTATTGCAACTGTTACCCTCAACCGGCCGGAAAACCTGACATTTTAACCGGCGCCGGACGGGCTTTTTCTTCCGGCGGCAATCTGGACATGATCGAATCGCGGACGCGCAAAAAAGAGGCAACAAACAAAAAAGAACTCAAAATGTTCTATCGAATTTTTCTGGACGTTCGAAACTTAAAGATCCCCGTCATTGCCGCCGTCAATGGACATGCCATCGGCGCCGGCTTTTGCCTCGCCCTTGCCTGCGATCTCCGCTATGCCTCCTTGGAGGCAAAAATGGGGGCCAACTTTGCCAAAATCGGTCTTGCCCCCGGCATGGGAGGCACTTGGCTGATCACGCGGCTGATCGGACCGACAAGGGCCGCCGAGGTCCTTCTTTTGGCCGAAAACCTCTCGGCGAAGCGGGCCTTTGATATGGGGCTTTTAAACGGTGTTTTTGAGGCCGACAAACTTCTGCCGCACGTTCACGGCGTGGCCAAGGTAATCGCTGAAAATGGTCCGATGCCCGTTGTCCTGATCAAAAAAGGGATCCAAAAGGCCCTGCACGGAACCTTGGAACAGATGTTCGATTACGATTCGGCCTGTCAGGCAAAAACGTTTACGACTGAAGACATCAAAGAAGGGATTCGGGCGATTCGGGAGAAACGCTCACCCCTGTTTCAAGGCAAATAGAAAATTCATAAATTGAATCGTTACTTGCGCGTGACGATGATCTTTTCGGCTGTCGATAGCAGAAGACATAACGTCATCGGCTGGATTGGCGATTCGACAAAACCCCGCGACAAATAGAACCGTTTGGCCGTTTCCGACAAAGCGTGAACCAGGATGGCCGAAACACCGGCAATCCGGGACGCCTGCAACGCCCGCAAGGCGGCATCACGCAACAACCCGCTTCCCAAGCCGCGATTATGGTAATCTTTGTGAATAGCGAGACGGCCCAACACCAGGACAGGTATGGTATCCGGCATATTGCGCCGCAGTGTCTTTGGCGCCGTGGCGCGGCCAACCGCGCCGGCGGCCAGACAGTAATAACCGATGACTGTTTGTCCATTGGCAATCACATAGGTGCGGGACGCGTTGGCTCCGTCATTCTTGAGCGCGCGCTTTTTCAGCCATTCATTCAGCGATGGTTCCCCGCAATCGAATGCGCCAAGATCATGGTCTTTGGTGATAGGGGTGGGCGCCAAAAGTTCGGTGGTCATTCCCAGGGGGCTTTCGTCGTCAACAGCCGACGCAAGCGATCCGTCGGCTTGGGAGGATTGTCGAGCATGGCCTGAAACCGGGCAAAGGCATCGGCATCGAGCGCAAAATAGGTTTGGTCAAGCAACACGCTTTCGGCTTCTCGGCAAGCGACTTCCAGCATGAAATCCGAACGACTGCGACCGAGCCGTTCGGCGGCATGGTCGATCAAATCACGCTGTCGCGCCCTGGCACGGATGCTGATGGTAACAGGTTCCTGTAATTGTCCCATAATAATACCTCATTTTTGTATGCAGTTTATAGTATATTATTGTACTGCAGTTTGCAATACTTAAATTACCAGAGTCACATCCGCGGCTTCACGTTTTCTTTGATCCACCCCACAATATCCCGCGTGTCGGCGCCGGGGGTGAAAATTTCGGCGACCCCCTTCTTTTTCAACTCCGCTTTTTCGTCATCCGGCACAATGCCGCCACCGAAGACCGCGACATCACCGATCCCTTTTTCCTTGAGAAGACGGATGACTTCAGGAAACAAATAGTTGTGCGCCCCGGAGAGAATGGAGAGGCCGATTGCGTCGACATCTTCCTGAATGGCCGTATTGACGATCATCTCCGGGGTCTGATGCAAACCGGAGTAGATCACTTCAAACCCGGCGTCGCGCAGGGCCCGCGCGACGATTTTGGCGCCGCGATCGTGGCCATCGAGCCCCGGCTTTCCGACAAGGATTCGTAGTTTTTTTTGCATCAAAATATTCCCGGATCGTGGTATTCGCCGAACACCCCCCGAAGCACCGCCGAGATCTCGCCGATCGTACAATAAGCCCTCGCGCAGTCAAGGAGGCTCGGCATTAAATTGACCTCCCCTGCCGCGGCATCTTCAAGAGCTTTTAGGGTATGTTGCGCCTGGGCTCTGTCCCGCTTTTCTTTCACTTTTTTGAGATTTTCAACCTGTTTTTTCTCCACATGAGGATCGAGTTTCAACAATTCAGGCTGTTGTTCTCCCTCGAGAATAAAATCGTTGACCCCGACCACGATCTTTTCCTTTTTTTCCACCTGTTGCTGATAAGCGTGCGAGGCCCTGGCAATCTCCATTTGAGGGTAGCCCCTTTTCACCGCCTCCACCATTCCCCCCATTCGGTCGATCTTTTTTATATAATTGAACGCCTCTTTTTCCATCTTGTTTGTCAGCGCTTCGACAAAATAAGAGCCAGCCAGAGGATCGATGGTGTTTGTGACGCCGCTTTCAAAGGCGAGAATCTGCTGGGTACGCAGGGCAATACGCACCGCTTTTTCGGTGGGGAGCGAGAGCGTTTCGTCCATCGAATTGGTATGAAGGGACTGAGTCCCTCCTAATATGGCGCCAAGAGCCTGTGTTGTTGTGCGGACAATATTGTTTTCGGGTTGCTGTGCGGTCAGCGAACATCCCGCCGTTTGCGAATGAAAACGGCACTTCATCGATTCCGCCTTTTTGGCCTTGAATCGCTTTTTCATGATACGGGCCCACATCCGGCGCGCCGCCCGGTATTTGGCGATTTCCTCGAAGAAATCCATGTGCGCATTGAAAAAATAGGAGAGGCGCGGGGCAAAGTCGTCGACGTTTAATCCGCGATCGATGCACGCCTGAACGTAGGCGATCCCGTCGGCTATGGTAAAGGCCAGTTCCTGAATCGCCGTCGAACCCGCCTCGCGGATGTGATAGCCGGAAATTGAAATGGGGTTCCACCGCGGGACATGCTTGGAGCAAAATTCGATCATGTCGACCACGATTCGCATCGCCGGATCGGGGGGAATCAGGTAGGAATTTTGGGCGATGTATTCCTTCAAGACATCGTTCTGAATGGTGCCGCCGAGTTTTTTCCAGTCAAAGCCCCTCTTTTCGGCATTGGCCAGATAAAAGGCGAGCATAATCATCGCCGGACCGTTGATCGTCATGGAGACAGTGACTTCATCCAATGGAATGCCGTCGAATAAAACTTCCATATCCCTTAGGGAATCGACGGCAACTCCGCAGACCCCCACTTCACCCCGCGCACGGGGGGAATCGGAGTCGTAACCCATGAGAGTGGGAAAATGAAACGCGGTGGACAGACCAGTCTGTCCATGAGCGAGAAGATATTTAAAGCGGGTGTTTGTATCCTCCGGCGCGCCGAAACCGGCAAACTGCCGCATGGTCCAAAGCCTGCCGCGGTACATTGTGTCATAGACACCGCGCGTGAAGGGGTATGCACCCGGGAAACCGAGGTTTTTTGCGTAGTCAAAACCCTTGAGATGTTTGGGGGTATAGAGCCGCTCAATCGGTTCCGACGAGATGGTGGTGAATTCTTTTTGTCGCTCGGGTTGTTTCGGATTTCGTGCTTCGCGCTTCGAATTTTTCATCAATCTTTTAAGAGGTTTCGTGCGATAACCAGCCTCTGTATCTCCGAAGTCCCCTCGTAAATTTCGGTGATCCGGGCATCGCGCAAATAACGTTCCACCGGATATTCACGGCAATAACCATAGCCCCCGTGAATCTGAACCGCCTTGTTGGTGACAAAATTCGATGTTTCGGAGGAAAAAAGTTTCGCCTGAGCCGCCTCCAACGTGCACGGTTTTCCCTGATCTTTCATCCAAGCGGCGCGATGGACAAGCAGACGGCTGGCGGCAATGCGGGTGGACATGTCGGCCAGCATCCACTGGATCGCCTGAAAATTGCTGATGGTCTGGCCAAAGGCCTCACGCTGTTTGGAATATTCAAGGGCGGCCTCGAAGGCGGCCTGCGAAATACCCAGCGCTTGGGTGGCACTGCCGATACGGCCGTAGTCGAGCGTATTCATCGCAATGGAGAATCCATCCGATTCTTTTCCCAAAAGATTTTCTTTTGGAACCTCACAATCCTGCAGAACGATGCTGGATGTGGAGCTGGCCCGGATTCCCAGTTTCTTTTCGACTTTGCCGACTACGATTCCGGTGAATCCCTTTTCGACGATAAAGGCCGATATCCCCTTGTGCCTTTTCGCCTTGTCGGTCATCGCAAAAACCACCATCGCATCGGCGTTTGGCCCGCTGGTGATGAAATTCTTTGTGCCGTTCAGGATATATTTGTCCCCTTTAAGAACGGCTGTTGTTTGCTGATTGGCGGCATCCGATCCGGTCCCCGGCTCGGAGAGGCAATAGGCCCCCAGTTTTTCCCCGCGCGCAAAAGGAACGAGATGTGTTTTCTTCTGGGCATCGGTGCCGTATTTGACGATGGGACCGCAATAGAGTGAATTATTCACCGACATGGTCACCCCGGTTGAGGCGCAGGCGGCCGAAATTTCTTCCAGGGTCAGCACATAACTGACCGTATCGAGCCCCGATCCCCCCCACTCTTCCGGGATCATCATCCCCATAAATCCCAGCTCCCCCATTTTCTTCAAATGCCGGCTGGGAAATTCCGCTTTTTCATCCAGCTCAGCCGCGGCGGGGGCCAACTGCTCCTTGGCAAATTCCCGCTATTTTCCTATAAACTTAGCCTCTTTTTTCTCAAGAAAAGCTTTAACTCCTTCATTCTTGTCTTCCGTCGCAAAGATCATCGGAAATGTCGATTGTTCCAGCTGCAAACCAGCCTCCAGTGACAGATCGGTCCCTTCATTGATCACCTTTTTGGCGAGTGCCACCGCCACCGGTCCTTTCTTGAGAATCGTTCCGATTGTCTTTTTGACCTCATCCATCAGCTGATTCGGCTCGCATACCTTGTTGACAATGCCGATATCGAAGGCCTCCTGCGCTGAAAGAAGGCGCGCGGTGTAAATCAGCTCCTTGGCCTTGTTCTTTCCGATCAGGCGGCTTAGGCGCTGGGTTCCCCCAAACCCCGGAAAAATGCCGAGGTTCACTTCGGGAAGGCCGAGTTTGGCGCCGGATGAGGCGTAAATGAAATCACACGAAAGAGCGAGTTCCAACCCTCCCCCCAAGGCAAACCCGTTTACCGCGGCAATAACGGGGGCCCGGCAGGTTTCAATCGCCCGCATGCAACGGTGTCCCAAATCGACAAAATGTTCCGCCTCAAGAACCGTCATGTTCTGCATGGCGGCGATATCGGCGCCGGCAACAAAGGCCTTGTCACCCGTACCGGTAACAATAACCCCCTTCGTTTTCCCCTCACGGCGAATATCCCGGAAGGCCTTTGTCAGCTCGCTGAGAACAACCTCATTCAAGGCATTGAGCGCCTTGGGACGATTGATAGTGACTGTGGTTACTTCATTTTCAATACTGACTTGGATGGTTTCAAAGGTCATAAAGAAGTGCATGGGTGCCCGGGTGCCTGGGTTCCCGTGTAAACACGGGCACACAGGCACTCAGGCACTCGGGCACAGTAGTTAATATTCATAAAACCCCTTCCCGGTCTTTCGCCCCAAAAATCCCGCCTCGACATATTTGACCAAAAGCGGACAGGGAGAAAATTTGGGATTGCCGAATTGCCGATGGAGCATCTCAAGGGAATTCAGCACGGCATCCAGCCCCAGCAAATCGGCCAGTTGAAGAGGCCCCATGGGATGATTGGCCCCCAATTTAAGCGCCCGGTCGATATCCTGTGCGGAACCGACCCCTTCGTAAAGCGAATAAATCGCCTCATTGATCATCGGGGCAATCACCCGATTGACCATGAAACCGGGAAAATCGTGCGCCAGAACCGTTTCTTTCCCCATTCGTTCAGCGACACTTTTGGCGGCCTGAATGGTCTCCGGTGCGGTTTGTACCCCCCGGACAATTTCCACCAGTTTCATCACCGGCACCGGGTTCATGAAGTGCATGCCGATAACCTGCGGGGCCCTTTTGGACGCCTTGGCCAGTTTGGTGATCGACAACGACGAGGTGGCCGAGGCGAATATGGCGGGCGCGGGACAAACGGTGTGGAGTTTTGAAAAAAGGTCGGTTTTGGTCCGTTCATCCTCGGTAACCGCCTCGATAACAAAATCAATTTTGGTCAGCGCCTGGATATCAAGCGCCAATTGAACCCGGCCGATGATCAAGTCTTCGTCTTTTTCGGCCACCTCTTTTCTCCCGATCGCTTTCTTCAGACCGCGCCGGATAGTCTCAACCGCTTTTTCCAATTGCACCTTGGTGGTCTCAACGAGAATGACCCCCAAACCCTGGCGCGCCGCCGTCTCGGCGATGCCGGCGCCAATCACCCCCGCCCCCACAATGCCGATTTTGGTAATGTTCACACTCTCTCCACAATCATCGCCACCGCTTCCCCGCCTCCAATGCACAGCGAGGCCAAACCCCGCCGAGCATTCCTTTTCTGCATTTCATACAGCAAGGTGACCAGAATTCGGGCCCCCGAGGCTCCGATTGGATGGCCGATAGCCACCGCTCCGCCATTGACATTCACTTTATCGGCGGGAATGCCGATTTTTTGGTTATTGGCGATGGCCACCACCGAAAAGGCCTCGTTGACTTCCCACAAATCGATGTCCTGCGCTTTAAGGTTCGCCTTTTTAAGCGCCTTTTCCATCGCCGTTGCCGGCGCAATGGTAAACCACTCCGGTTCACGGCTTGCCTGCGCATGGGCCACAATCCGCGCCAACGGCCTAAGGCCGAGTGCTTGGGCTTTCTCCATAGACATCAGCACAACAGCGGCCCCGCCGTCGTTCAAACTCGACGCATTTCCGGCTGTGACCGTTCCTTCCTTTTCAAAGGCGGAGCGAAGGGTTTTTAACTTTTCAATATTTCCACGCCCCGGTTCTTCATCGGTATCGACAATAAGGGGGTCCCCTTTCTTTTGAGGAACAGGAACTTTGACGATTTCATCCTTGAATCGCCCCTCCTTGACCGCCTTTTGGGCCCGGCGGTA
>JACPFC010000054.1:0-3072 GCA_016183175.1 Deltaproteobacteria bacterium | reverse complement strand
TCCTGCATCTCACGCGTGATTTTGTATTCCTTGGCGCACATCTCGGCGCAACTTCCCATGTGGAGATTGTTGTAAGGGTCCCAGAGGCCGTCCTGGATCATCGTATCGACGATTTTTCCGTGGCCCATGCGAAAGCCGTTTCTCGCCTCGGGAAGAGCGTAAGGGGCATTGCTCATGCTCTCCATCCCCCCGGCAACGATGATTTCCTCCTCACCCGCCCGAATGATCTGATCGGCCAGCATCACGCTTTTCAAGCCGGAACCGCAGACCTTGCCGATGGTCAGGGCCCCCACCTCTTTCGGAAGGCCGGCCCCAAGCAAGGCCTGACGAGCCGGCGATTGCCCCACGGCGGAGGTCAACACACATCCCATAATGACCTCTTCCACCTGATCCGGCTTGATACCGGCCCGTTTGACCGCCTCTTTGATGGCGATCGACCCCAATTGCGGCGCGGTGAGCGAGGCAAGCGCCCCCTGAAAACTGCCGACAGGGGTCCGTGCCCCGCTGACGATAACGACTTCCTTCATAATTGATCCTCCTTAAGTAAATTACTCGGAGTCATGTAACAAATGACCCATGGGGTGTCAATGAACTTGCTTCTCGATTCCAATTCCCCTACAATCACCCACCGTGCATCACCGAGCATCCTTCGTCCATCGCTCCCAAAACGGTTTCACCGTCGGCGAATTCATCATGGTCATGGTGATTATCCTTCTTCTCTGTCTGGCGGCCATTCCGCAGTTTTTCGCCCTTCAACACAAAAATCGCGAAAAAAAGATGGAAAAAACCATTGCCGTCGTCCAGGCCGGCATTGCCGAGTGGCATTTCCGGAAACTTAAGGAAAACCTCGATGCCTATCCGCTGATTCTCGATGCCAATCCGGCCAATTCCCGTTGCGGGATATGTTTCGGCGAGGTGATGGACAAACCGCTACAGAACGATTTGTGGTTCAAAAAGTCGGATACGGAGTATTATTTTTCCCGTAATGGAAACGGGGAAAAACCGGAAGATTACCGGGAAAAGTACGATTTCAGAATTACCTACGATCCCGCCCTTGGATCATTTACGGCAACGCAGATTCAATAGCCTCATTTCACCTGCAAGACATCGACAAGAAACGTGGAGAACCACGGAACGTACGTGATGATTATCAGGCAGATGATCAGAATAATCAGATAGGGAATGGCGATCCGGTAGAGTTGGATAATCGACCGTCCGAACCGGAAGGAAGAAATAAAAAGGTTCAAACCGACCGGCGGCGTCAGATAGCCGATCTCCAGATTGGTGAGGAAAATGATGCCGAGGTGCACCGGATTGACACCGTACTTGTAGGCAATGGGGGTAATCAGCGGAACAACCACGATGGTTGCCGAAAAAATATCCATCAGGCAACCGACAATCAGAAGAAAAATATTCAGCAGAACCAGAAACATGATCTTGCTGCTGATGTACTGGCTCACCCATTCGAAAAGCTTCATCGGCACACGGGCATCGACCAGATAGTTGGTCATCCCCATGGCAACGCCCAGAATGATGAGAATACCACCGACCAAAAGCATCGATTCGCGGATAATCCGGGGGACATCCTTGAAGAGTTTTATGTCCCGGTAAATGAAAACCTCGACGATCAAAACATAAAAGGCCGTCACCGCCGCCGCCTCGCTGGCGGTGATGAAACCGCCGTAAATCCCCCCAAGGATGATGAATGGGAGCGGCGTCTCCCAGGTGAAGACGTTCTTTAAGACAAACGGAACCCGATGCACTCCCTTTTTGGAGCCGAAGTACATCCCGTAGAGGGAAAGCGCCGTCACCAGCACAATGCCGGGAATAATTCCGGCCAGGAAAAGCTTGTCGATGTTCACATTGGCGATCAGGCCGTAAAGAATGAGCGGAAGGCTTGGCGGAAAAAGAAGCCCCAAGCTTCCGCAGGAGGTGACAAGCCCCATGGCAAATTTGTCATCGTACTTCTCGCGCATCAGAATCGGGTACATCAGGCCCCCCAAGGCGATGATGGTCACTCCGCTGGCGCCGGTAAAGGCGGTGAAAAAGGCACATGAAAAAATCGTGACAATGGCCAACCCCCCAGGCATCCATCCCAAAACCGCCTGGGCGACATTCACCAGCCGCTTGGGGGTGCCGCTTTCGGCCATCAGATAGCCGGCAAAGGTAAAAAGCGGGATGGTAATCAGTGTGGGCGCCGAGGCCATCCGGTAGAATTCGATCATGATGGCCGAGGTATCAATATTCGCGTGAAAAAAGGAATAAAGGGCAATGGCGCCGAAGATGACGAAGAGCGGGGCGCCGAGAAGGGCGAAGGAGATGAGGGCTAATGTTGTGCTCATGATGGTACGGGCGAACGGCCACGAAGTGGTCCCTCGTTGGGGCCGTTCGCCCCTACTTTAATTTAATTTTCACCGATATATCCAACTCCTGATGTCCTTTCGCCCTGGCAACCGCCTTTTCTTTTCCGCCGAATTTCCAGAGAACCTCGATAAACTGCACGAAATAGGCATAGGTGATGATCGTAAAACCGATCGGCATAATGGTGATGAAATACCAGGTCGGCACCTTGGCAAACAAAATTGTCGCCGCCATCTTTTCATCCAGCATGAATTTATAGGCCGCCTTGGCCAAAAGGAAACAGACAACAATGCAGAAAAAACGGATAAAAAGGTCCACAATCGGCTTGGCCCTATCCGGCAGGATCTTTGCCAATGCATCAATCGAGATATGCCTTCCCTCCCGCGTCGAAAGGGTGGCGCCGAAGAAGGCGATCCACAGGACCAGATGACGGGCAAAGACATCCCCCCAATTGATCCCCGAGTCGAAAAAATTGCGCAAGACCACCTGCAGAAAGGCAAAAAAGAGGAGAGCAATCAGGGTGAGACCAAGAAAAAAGGTCTCGATTTTCACCAGAAGTTTGTTGAGGCCGAAAAGCCAATTCAAGGGATTTAGCATGTGAGCAGGTTAATTAACATCGTTTAGCAGTTTGTTGACAAAGGCCAATAGAACCCGAAATTGTCATTCCCGCGAAAGCGGGAATCCAGTCTTTTCGTACTGGTTCCCCATTTT
>JACPFC010000053.1 GCA_016183175.1 Deltaproteobacteria bacterium | reverse complement strand
CCGCCGGCGCCACGCCAATCGCCTCCGCAATCTTGACGCGCGCCAGGGCGTGGCTGAAAAGATACTCTCTTTGCCTCGCCTCGCTCCGCATGGAATTGTGGCGCCGTTTTTCGCCGGGGCTTAAGATTTTCAGCCGCTTTTTTTCTTCACCCTTCGAAAGAGACGAAGGGATTGCCGAAGTCCAGACGTTGACGATTGTTTTTCCGCTCATCTCCTTTAAAACCCGGGGCTCTCCTACACCGCCAGCGCCGGAACTGGAAGAACAGTTCCCGCGACCATTGATGGAGTCGCCATTCCGCCGGCAAACGCCGCGCCGGCTGTTAACGCCGCGGCGCTTAAGGCAGGCAACGAAGACGAGTAGCCATCAAGGCCAAGGCCTGCCATAGGCGACATGGCTCCAAGCCCCCATCCCGTGGCCGCGATTTGCGCCTGCCCGCCGGCAGTTTGGAGGGAACTGCGATCCACGATCTGCGATCCTCCATACTCGCGACTCGTAACCGGCTCTCCCGCCAAAACGGGGAGCAGGAACAGAGACGGTTTCCAGTCAATCGACCTGCGCCCCGGTTTTGGTTTTGCCGGGGGGACGTCGACCTTTGGCGGGGGGGCCTCTTCGCGGAGATCGACATTGTCCAAGTTTAAAATACCCTTCAAGGCGGACCAATGGGCGGTAACACCGCCGTCAAATGAGACATGCCGCCAATCGGTTTTTGGATTAACCGGCGATAATTGCCCGAAAATGAGGGAGATCATTCCGTACAGGCCGTTGATGGCCGGGTCCCTCGCCCATGCAAGGCCAAGCCGGCCAAGGAGGGCCTTCATCTCCGGCCGCAACCGGCGGCCATTCAAAAAGGCGATGGGGGCGGTGACCTTGAGCCCACTTTTTTCCTCCACCTCGGCCTCCAGGATCCTGAACCACTCCGCAAGGGTGAAGGAGAACCCCATCGCCCGGTTCGTGGCATCGATAAAACGACGCCCCGTCTTGGCCGTCCCGTTGGGGGATAAGATCTCCACCGCCAGCTGAAAGGGGGATAAAAGGCGGAAGGTCCCATGAAGTTTTTTTCGCAGGGCGCGAATAACGGCATGTCCCGCAATCACCGCCTCAAGCTGACGGTCGCCGTCGGCAAAATCGGCCAGCTCGGCAAAAATGGCCCTCGCCCCTTCCAGCGGAAGCGCATTGATCGTGGCAACCACCCGCTCCGGTTGAAAGATGTCGGCCTCGCCGACAAAAGTTTTGCCCGCGTAGACATGGATGGGACCTCTTCTGCCGGGCTTCGCATCGGGTGTTTTCAGGGCCAGACGCCGATAGGCCAGCGCCGCCGCCGTTTTTGACGCCGCAAGGGGCGACAGGGTTTCGTCGTCGGCCTTATTCAAACCGGGCATGAAGACATTCATCTGCCCTTCCAACGCCGCCGCCACCGCGGCCGAGGCGGTCGACCCCGCCAAACCGGTTCCAACCAACCACGCCGGCTGATTCTTAAAGATGAACAGAAGACCATCTTTCGCGTCACGGGATTTTTCGAGAACGGCGCTCGCCTCCCGGAAATAAGCCTCGTTGATTTTTCCTTCGCGGTACAATTGACGCAGAGCCGATTCGAGATACCCCCGGACTTCCCTGCCTTCGGGAAGGATCAATCTGAAGCGGTATCCCGTGTTTTGCTGGGGATTGTCGGCTGTCACCTGCGTCACCGTAATTCTCCTTAAATCATCGGCCACCTGCTCCAGAGTTATCTCTGGTGGATACGTCTCAAGCAGACCCATTAAGTTGGCAGAGAGACGATACTCCCCCCTCTCTTTCAACTCACGAAGCTCTTTGATGGAAGTCTTGCCGGTAATCGGCGTTGTGGCATCACGGGGGCGGGTGCCGCCGTTTTTCAGATCCTCCCAGGTCAGGTCCTGGGGTGAAAATTCCTGGAAGGAAAACGGTTTGACGCCGGCAGGGCCGGTGCCAGAGGCGGCGTCGAGATGATCCATGCCGAAGGCGGCAAGGGCGCGATCAACCAGGACTTGAGCAATACGGATGCGGTCGGAATCGCTTTGTGTGAGGCGCCGGACTTCCAGATTGTGGAGCCTTTCATTCGACCCGCCGAACAGATCGCGGAAGGGGGCAAGGAACTGAAGCCACCGCGTGAACCAATTCCCCACTTGCAAACTGGGGCCGCTGAATCCGGAAAAACCGACAGCCCCCAGGGTTTTAAACAGATCCTCGGCAAACCGCGGAATGTCCGGACGGCCGTCTTCGTCCAAAGGAAAGCCGGCGGGGGTTTGATTGCCTGAACTGCGGATTGGATCGATGGACATATCGAAACCACCTCAATTTTTCTAAATCACCAACATCAATAAAGGGCTTGCTATCTCCCGGTTTTTAACTTAGTCTGTTCATATGACTAAGTTAAACGTCAATATTCACGAGGCCAAGACCCACCTTTCCAAATACTTAAGAAGGGTCCAAGAGGGGCAACAGGTCACCCTTTGCAAAAAGGGTTCGCCGATCGCCGAAATCATCCCGTTTCGGCCCCAAAAAAAGGGGAGTTCCTGGCAATATCTCGGCATTGCAAAACACCTCATCGGACGCGTGGCCAAAGATTTCGACAAGCCCCTCTCGGAAAAAGAGCTTCCCGGCTTTGGCCTATGACCTTTCTTGTCGATACCCACATCTTCATCGATCTTCTCCAAGGCAACGAAAAGCGTTTCTCGAAGGAAGCAAAAAACATCTTTCAACACGCATCAAACCAATTTTGGGTCAGCGCCGTTTGCCTGTGGGAAATTTCCATCAAATACGCCCTCGGCAAACTGGAACTCTCCAAACCACCCGACGCCTGGCTTTTGGACACCATCCAAAAAATCGGCTGGCAGACCCTTTCCATCGGCCCGCTTCACGCCCTTGCCGTCTCCTCCCTCCCCTTTTATCACAGGGACCCTTTCGACCGGCTCCTTGTCGCCCAGGCCAAAACAGAAGACCTTCCCGTCGTGACCCGCGACGGAATTTTCAAGAAATACGGCGTGAAGGCCGTTTGGTAATGCGGTAACGCCGCAGTTCCTACCACACCACCGGCGCCATCACCGGAACCGCAGACGGAACAGAGACCGTAATGGTCGCCGGGGTAATCGCGGTGACGGCCGCAATGCCGGCAAACGTCGCGGCGCCCAGGTAAGCCGGAGACCAGGAGTTTGCAAAAGCGGGAACGGGCAACGTAGCTTCAAGCCCTAATCCCGCCGCCATGATCTGTCCCGCCACACCGAGGTGAGGCGGATTGCGATCCACGATCCACGATCCGCGATCTGCGAACTGCGATTCACGATTCACCTCCCCGCTTAGGCCCTGGGCGACAAAGAAAGGGATCCATGCATTATATCCGCCGCCGCTCCTTCTCCCCTTTCTTCTCTGGCCGGCATCCTTCCATGCCGGGATGCCGGGATCGACCACACCAACCGGCATCACGTCATCAGCCGGGTTATCTTCTCCATTTTTCATCCCTTCTTTTGCAATCAGGAAGGCAACCGCCTCTCTTGCCCGCATGGCCAGTCCCCCCGTTGTGTCGTTGCCTATCTGACGATAGAACTTTTCCGCCTTCTCAAGTTGCGGGAGCAACAGCTGAAGTTCCCCGAGGGTCAGTCTTTTATAAGAATCCAGATACGGACGCAGGATATCCCTCACGCGGCGGGGCCTCCAGCCTTTGTCAAGACCGAAGGTGGAAACGGATTCGGACGACCCCATCAGCCCCATTTCAGCGTAAAAACGACCCAAGGCATGACGCGGATTGGCCCAGTTCAGGACGGCCCAAAAAATGTCCGCGACCTTTTCTTGCCGGAGATGTTTCGGAACAACCGAAGGATAATAATTCTCCACCCTTTCCACGAAGGAAATAACCAGAGATGCCTCATCCGACGAAAGGGGCCTCCCCCGCGAGGCCAGCCAAACCAGATTCAAAGCCTCGCTGTTCTCATTTCTTAGTCGAACCCACTGATCCCGATTGAAACAATTACGGAACCGAACCAGCGCTGAACGCCTTTCTTCCGGGACAGTCCCCTCGCCTGTCCGCCAAATCTCGCCCGCCTCCACGTCGGCCTCCTCGCCGGGCGGCTCTTCGCCCGGCTGTTCTTCCCATGAAGCCGCGCTGGTGCCACCGGCATCCCCTTTTTCCAGCTCTCCAACAAACCTTTCCGCCACCGCATCCGGATCATCGAGATCCCAGCCAAACCATTCCTCGGTATCAGCTACAAACAAAAAGAAGAACGCAAGTGCCGGTAGTGTTTCCGGCCCGGCTGGATTTCCTCCCCCTCGCCGCGACAAATATTCTGAATAGGATGAAAAGACTTCTGGCGGCGTATTCCTATCCATCACTCCAATAAGATCCGCTGTCGTACCGAGGTACTCATCTCCCCATGTCTCTACCAGATCCCGGTATGAATCCCCCAACTCCGGGCTGACCTCTTCCATGGCCCGACCAATGGCCTTGTGGTCGAGGGGATAGTCAAGGACCGCTTGCGGCCAATCGGCAGAATCGTTTCGGATTCCGGGGGAAGTCATGTAATTTCTCCTTTCCTACAACGCCAGCGCCAGCGGCGCCGAAGGTTGCGTCATTGTTTATTCCTTCCTCTACACTCAATCAAGTCTGATTATTCTAACTATCCCAAATTTCCATATTGACTTAATCATTCAAAATTGCTAATTTTTGCTTAAGCGAGCAATCATTATGAAATCATCCGCCGCCACGATGAATTACGAACCCGTTTTAACCGTCCGCGAGGTGGCCGGCATTTTTAAATTGTCCTCCGCGGCGGTTCGCCACCTGATCCAAAAAGGCGAAATCGCCGCCATCCGCATCGGCAAGCAGTTTCGGGTTCCCCAGTCGGCAATCGACGATTACTTTAAACCCTTTCAACAACCCCATCCCTTGCCCGGTTTCGGCCTCCTTAAGGGAAGAAAGTTCCCCAAAGGGGTTGTGTTTGAAAACCAGGTCCGAAAGCGTTCCAAACATCAATCGCTCCGCTCCCTTTTGCGCCAGCTCGAAAAGATCAAGTGAATCTTCTCGTCGATACCAATATCTTTATTGACTACCTGCGCTCCGATAAAACGGTTGCAAAAATTTTCCTCGACGAGAAGACAACCATCTATTATTCAATTCTGACAAAAAAAGAACTCATCCAACGTCGCGGTCTTTCCGTTTCTGAAAAGAAGGCTATTGACGGCCTTCTGCGATCATTCCGTCCGATCCGCATTGATCCCCAAATTGCCCAAGCGGCCTCGCTTATGCAAGAAACCTACAAAAAACAAAAACTGGACGCCCATGATGCAATTATTGCCGCCACCGCGTGGGTGAAAAAAATGCCGCTCGCCACGCGCAACGTGAAGCACTTCCGTTTCATCAAAGAAATCCGGATCAACACTTTCTGATCCATTGCCTCACAAACGTTGCAGTTCCTACCACGCCAGCGCCAGCGGCGCCGACGGAACAGTGAACGGAACGGCCACCGTCACGGTCACCGGGGTGATCGCGGTGACGGTTGCAATGCCGGCGAACGTTGCGGCGCCCAGGTAAACCGGAGACCAGGAGTTTGCAAAAGCGGGAACGGGCAACGTAACTCCAAGCCCCAATCCCGCCACCGGCGACATGGCTCCAAGCCCCCACCCTGTCGCCGCGATCCGCGACTCGTCACTCATGACTCGTGACTCGTAACTCGTAACCGCTTCATTCTGCGGCGCAAAAAACGCTTGTTGGTTCTTCGGAAAATCCGCCTCCCCCGCCAAGTTGGCGGCCAGGAAAAAAGGGACCAGCATGCGATGGCCTCTGTCGCCGACCCCGCCGCCGCCCCTTGGCAATGAAGTTGGGTCAACAAACATTTCTCCCGTCTTTTGGTCAATCTGAAGTTCAAAATAAGCCTGACCCCCTCCTTTGGGAGTAGCCACCAGTTGGCTAATTCCCCGGAATTGAGCCGGAACAGCCACTCCTTCGGCTTTCTGTGATGCCCGATAAAGGGCAATAAACAGATCAATCAAAGGTTGCGGCATTACCCTCAGCCAATCAGGAATCCCTTCTCTATAAGAGATTTGAATAACGTACCGGTCTCCCTCGCGTACTAGCTCAAAGGAAGTCCCTTTAAGCAAGGACTTGGCGTCAGGCCATTTGCCCTGTTTGGGACCGGAGTCAACCACACCCGGCCGTTCGACAGGCGTAGCACCAACCCCTCCCACGCCCACCGCAACCCGCTTACGCGCAGAGACCTCGGCCCTGTCGCTAGCGGTATCCCCTTCTTTTTGAGCCAATCTTTGTGCCACGCGCTCTTTAGACAAGACTTCACTAAACACTCCGTGCTTTGTCCGAACCCATACATACCGAACCCGTGTAGCATTTCCCTCTTTATCATCTTTTAAAAAGACTTTCACTCTCTCTACCCGCGGATAGGCCCGTAGAAGTGGCGTTAAGACCGAAACGACAAAATCCGGCTTCAAGAATTTCGAAGGACCGATATCAGAAAAGAAAAAATGAACAGAGGTCACCCTCTCGTCGGCACTCACTCCGATGCGGGGCGTATGGACAGCTCCAATATGAGCTGTGGCATAATAAGCATCCGTCTTCCATCCCAACTTTTCAGCAATCTCCCATGCAAAGTGATTTGTGGGTTGCGTGCCCGGTTCCGGAACCTGCTCTTGTGAGACCCAACCCTCGATCCTTGGTCCCCCTTCCTGATCTTTCATGCGGCGATAGGCCGCCAGTCCAAGAAGAAGATGAACCTCGGTTGCGTAAAGAAACCGTACCCATTGTGAGTTTTCGGGGAGGGCTTCTTTGAGTCGACGGACAATATCCACCTCTTCTACCATCTCTTCCAAAGACATTGAAGGGAAACCCTTGATCCAAAAAGACTGAAAGCGATCGAGATCACTTTGTAGAGAAGGGCTGTCTATTGCTCCCGCTAAACGCCGAACAGTCTTTTTGATCAATTCCACCCGAATATCGGCAGTACCCGGAGGTGCAGTGCGGGTAACATTTTCAGAGTCTAGTCCCCAATCACCTTCTTGAACTCTCCCTTCATGACTCTTCTAAGCGGAGCCAAGACATTTCGAAATATGTTTGTGGTGTCGGATCTCTTCATTGCCAAAACAGAAGCTCGCCCCGGTTCGGCCGCAATCCGCGGTTCCCGGTTGTCGTCGGCCGAAGTTTTCGACCGATAGACGGCCCACAGATCCAGAAGCCTTCGCGAAGGGCCGGTAGAGGAAGCCGGCGCAGACGGCGACGGGATGGCGGCATAAAAATCGCCGCTGGCGGCATCGAGAAGTTCGATTGTCCGCCCCGCCGACTCGGCGTCGGATGGATCGACAAAACCGAGCAGATAGGGCACCTCGTTCAAGGCCCCTTCGGCGGACCATGTGTCGGGATCAACCCCGGCGCGATCGATGAGCGCATCGAGTAACGCACGGTCACCGTCACTCCGTTGCGGACTGTTTTTAAAGTCAGACCAGATGGGCATAAAAAATCTTTCTTCCTTTTTTACTTCCTTTTTTACCCGTTGAAAACAAAACCTTATCTGCTATACTTTAAATCGGGTTGTAAAAGAACCGACTATGACAAGAGACGAACTACTCAAAAAAATATCCATTAATCCCGACATTTGCTTCGGCAAACCGTGCATCAAGGGACACCGTATTTGGGTATCTCTGATACTGGATTTGCTTGCCGACAGAATGAGCGTGCCCGAAATTCTCCAGGAATACCCCGGACTGACGGAAGAAGATATTCTTGCGTGCATTGCCTATGGCGCGGAAATGGCCAGAGAGCGGTATTTCGAAATGGCCGCCCATTAATCCCGTGAAATTCAAACTCGACGAAAACATAGGGAGCCGCGGCCATGACCTTCTGCGAAAGGCCGGACATGAGGTTTCCACCGTCCGCGACCAGAAGTTGACATCCGCTGGCGACAAAAAATTAATCGAAGTCTGCCGGAAAGAAAAAAGGGGCCTTGTCACCCTCGACATGGAATTCGGCAATCCCCTGTTGTTCGATCCCTCAAAATACTCGGGCATTGCTGTCATCAAACTTCCTCCCAAACCGTCACATCAAAATCTGCTGGATGCCGTTGGATCGCTCATTGCCGGCCTTGCCTCGGACGACCTGTCCGGAAAACTCTGGATCGTCCAGCCGGACAGGATTCGGGAATACCAACAGGACTGATTCTACCACACCGCCGGCACAAATGCCGACGGAACAGAGACCATGACAGTCGCCGGGGCGATCGCGGTGACGGTTGCAATGCCGGCAAACGTCGCGGCGCCCAGGTAAACCGGAGACCAGGAGTTTGCAAAAGCGGGAACGGGCAACGTAGCTTCAAGCCCTAATCCCGCCGCCATGATCTGTCCCGCCACACCGAGGTGAGGCGGATTGCGATCCACGATCCACGATCCACAATCCACAATCTGCGATCTTCCAACTTCATCCTGCGGCATAAAAAACTCCTGCGGGCTCCAAGCCGGCCCTTTCGCCAGACCGGCGGCCAGGAAGAGAGGGACCAGCATGCTATGCCCGCCGCTTCCGCGGCTCCCCCCTTTTTCCGGCGCGGCGGTCCCGCTGTCGGTCGCCTGCGTCCCGTTCCCGGCCTCGGCTCCGTTGGGAAAATTTTCAAGATGCTTTGTGAACCCTTCGGCCTTTTTGTTGAAGGTATCCGCGTCCCACTGCGGGTCCCATTCATGAAGCGAGGCCATCACGAAAACCCTGTAGAGAAGCGCCAAAAGAAACTCCGGCAAAAATTTTTCGGGAAGCGGCTGATAACGTAACGTGCCTCCCTGACGGCTCATGTACGCCTTTCCTGCCGCACGAACGGCCTCTTTGATGAACAGGGCATAATCCGGGTTTGACAAAATAAGATCATAAAGGCTTTTCAGCTTCGCTTGGGCGACCTCCCTTTGGTAAAAATCGGCCAGCCGGGGGTCCGTTACCCCCAGGGCCGAATAAACGGCCTGATGATTCAAAGCAAAAGTTGATGTAATCTCCCGCACCATCTTGATAGCGGCGGCGGCCCGAGGATCCGACAGATCGATTTCAATAGGTTTGCCCGGCTTCGAGGTCCATCCGGCGATAATTTGCGCCCCCTTTAACAGGGGCTCGCGATATCTCCAGGGAAGTTTGTGGGCAAGCTCGGCCAGAGCACCGGCCTCGTGGAGCCGTTCCTGAACGCTTTTTGGGCCCGGTATCAGCAACGTCTCAAGATTGTCCGGCACAGAGGCATCCGCCCAATAGCCAATCTCCGCCAATAGCGGACGCAACCCGATGAGCAAAAAATCGGCTTCGGCAACGGCCCTTTTCCACTCTTCCGGCAACGCGTACGTCCCCGAGACAGGCTCGTCAGGCGGATCCTCCATCTCATCCTCGTAGATGCCCTCGCCGCCGGGTGTTGAAACGGGCCTGATTTCACCGGTTGCGGGGTCAATTTCCAGGCCGGCCAGTTCCATGAACAGATCCAGCAACGGTTTCAGTACGCTTTGCTTTGCCGCCTCATCCGCGCTAGCCATTAATCCTTTGATGAAATTGGCCGTACTTAATGCCTCCTTCAGAGGGAGCGTGATCCCTTCTGAGGCATCCTTGATCGGCTTTAATTTACCAAAATCCTGCCATTGAATATTCACCCCTGATTCCGTATGCACGATCTTTATATAATAAACCGCAAAAAGCTCCTGTTTCAGCCACCGGCCGGCGCGGACCAGATGCCCCATCATCTCGCCGTCTCCCTCTGCGGAATAAACAGCCTCCGTCTTTTTCAAAAGGGCGATGAGCAACGTCCATTGGTATATTTTCTTGTCTATCCCCTCTATCCCCATCTCTTTGCCCGCCAAGAGGTCCTTCAAATAGGAGATTGGCGTCTCGCCCCAGATTTTTGCAACGACCTGCGGCAACCCTTCGGGAGCAGATTCCGTTCCGGAGACAACAGCGTGGATTTTTTCAAGAGATTCCCTTGCCGCCCTATCAGCCTCCTCCCGGGCCCTTCGCAAGGCCTCTTTGCCCGGAGACACCCCATTAAGCCTTGCGGCCGGCTCCATTGCTACGGGCCGTGGCGCCATACCCGGGGCGTAAGACAGGCCCTCGACATAGGTGGTAGCGTAGTGGACAAGCTCGTTTACCCTGCCTAGCTTCTCTAAGCCTAAAGATTCTGAAAGGGGAATTAAACGCGGAAGGTCTTCAAATGCCTTCTTGATATCCCACTCTTTGGGTTTGATGCCGCGTTTTTCTGCGCCTTCGGTAAGCTTATCCCAAAGAAGACGGTCGGCGTCGGTCGGCAGATGTTGTCTGATCAGAGGCCAGATGTCTGACATAAAAATTCCCTCTACCACGCCAACACCGGCGCCATCGCCGGGGCCGGAACAAAGGTTCCCGTGACCACAGTCGGAGTGACCGCCACGTTGGCAAACGTCGCCATGCCGGCAAACGTGGCGGCGCTGACAACCGGCAACGGAGTTGCAACGCCGGCAACGGGCGACGCGGCTCCAAGCCCCCATCCCGCCGCCATCTGCGATCCACGATCCGCGATCCGCGATTCACGATTCACGATCCACGATCCGCGATCTGCCCCCCTCCCAAAAATCCGGCAACAATAGCGGATATGATCATGCCCCGGCCGCCGGCAGGGCCGGTGCCGCCGCCCGAACGGGCCGTCGGCCCGCCTGTTTTCTCATCAATAAGAACAAAGTCGATTGAAGGCCTGGCCTCCAGGGCCTCTCTGATTTTTCCAAACTCGACAAGCGCGTCGGTTCCCAGCTCCCATCTCGGATAACCGGTCTTGCGGAGCGACTGCTCCAGAATTGCCCCAAGAAGCTCCTGCCCCTTTGCGGAGTTGAAATCGATGAGAAGAACGTTGCGCATCCCGACCACCGGATCGATAAAACCGGACCGCGGAAGTTCCGCCCCCCTCTTTTTCCAGTCGCCCGGATGGGAGAGGCGAAGCCCTCCCCTGCCAAGCTCCTCCCGAAAAGGGCGGAAGGCGCTGGTCAGCCATTCGATTGTTTCAGGTTTCAAATTGGAAAAAACAACGACACCGGCAACCTCCGGCGCGCCGACGAGCCGCTTTTTTTGTTCGTCCCATTTTCCCGGACCCAAAAGAACCGTCAAGGGCGCCGGACCATCCGATGTTTCGGACGATTGGACCCGACGCGACAAAAGGGCCGCGCAATACCGCCGAATGAGGTCCAAGTGGCTGTGGATTGCCTCCGCCGGATTCTCCGCCTCCTCCAACGCCAGCCGGATAAGCCAGTCGTCGAACGGCCCGGTGTAAAGACCCGCGTCAGTGAGATACGTGCTCGATTTTCCGGCCCAGATGTCGGCCTCATCGGATGTGGCGAAGGGGGACACGGGAACAAGCCCCGCTCTGTCGAAACCGGCCAAAACATCCTGGATGTTGGAGGGGGGGACCCTCATCGTCTGACGAGGGAGAACCGTGAGCCGGTAGGGGGTTTCGAGCCGACGGCCGAATGTCCCTCTTAAGCTTCTTCCCTGAACAACGGCCTGCAGAGAGTCAAAAGCCGCTTGGGCTTGCGTTGAAAAGTACCCCCCGTTTTTCCTCAAAACACCAAGATGCCGCGCCAGCTCGGTCCGGTCTTCCATGGACAATGTGGACAATTCCCGGCCGCTATCCTTGAGTTCAAGAAACCACCGCATTGCCAGATCGATTTCGGTCCGGGCAGAAGGGTCAACCTCTCCGTCCACGTTGGCGAAGTTCCGCCTGGCTTCATCGAGCGCTTCGTAAACGCGGGAAAGATTTACTGCCATTGTTGGAAGAGCCATGGAATTTCTCCTTTTTTATTTGTGCAGTCAGTCGTTGAAAACCTGTCTTGCCGCATCCCCTACCACACCGGCATCGGGGCCGGGGTTGGAACAAAGGTTCCCGTGACCACAGTCGGAGTTGCCGTCACACCGACAAACGTCGCAATGCCGGCAAACGTGGCGGCGCTCACGGTAGCCGGAGAAAAATAGGCTGTAACGCCGGCCATCGGCGGTAGCAAGGGCGAATTTATGCCTAACGACATAACTCCCCCTTGGGGGGAGTTATCAGACCCAAGACGATGCTCACCGACTTCAACCCGCGGCGCAAAAAATTTCTCCGGGTCCCAAGCCCGCTCCCTCGCCAGACCGGCCAAGATGAATGGGAGCATAAGGCTCTTGTTCCCCGTGCCACCCGGGCCGCTTGTCCCCTTGCTATCCGGGGGCGCCTCGGCCGGCGCGGCGGCGGGATTGGCATCCTTGGGCAACACGCCAAGGCTGGCATCGGCAAATTCATTCATTTGCCTTTCCGATTCGGCGTTTCCCATATCCCCAAGACCCTGCCTATAAACCATGTGATCGAGGGACTCCTCTTCTTGGGCGGGGGCGCGATCGACTACTTCGACAGGCGACGCTTCTCTAAACGTGCCAGTCTCCTCATGCTCTCCAAGAGCGCTAACGCTGTAGAGAGTTGAACCATCGGCCGCCTCGAGGATAACCCCGACCAATCCCCCCACCATTGCGCTCCGGAAGACAGACGGCTGTGTCAAGATCGAGCCCCAGTGTTCCAAGATCGTCGGGACATCCCCCTTCTGCAACGTCACGATAAGTTCCCCCTCCCGGGCTATCTCTGCTGAAAATTCATTCCCCTGGGCATCGTAAAAGACCGGATTGTCCTCATCGCTGTCGTCGGTGCGCCAAAGGCCCATCTCGGCGAGGACGGGAACCATTTTTTGATACAAAGCAACACGGGATGGGACGTCCGGCAAAGTCGCGGCTCCGGTTAACAGGGCCTCGATTCCCCTCTGCGCCTCTTCGGGCAAGTTCGTTCCCGCATACTCGGCTTGGCGTACCAGCTCACGCAGACCGCTTTTCAGGGCGCCTGCCGGATCGGCCTCAAAGGCCTCCCGTCCATATCGTACAGCCTTCATTTGCGCCGCCCGGCCCAAAAGCCCCGCACGGGCCTTCTCGTCGCGGAAGGAACCGTTTTTTGCATGATTTGTTTCGACCGCGTTTGCATATTCGTCCAGCAATTTTCTCAATTCCCTTGTCCGGATCGTCGGATAGAGTTCCCTGACCTCGCGCTCAAAATCGCCCACTTCCAAATCTTTTTCCATCACAACGTGCAGATATTCGCGGGCTTTTTCCCAGGCAACCTCGTCGTCGATCACCCCGCGCTGTTTCATCGCGGAGACTCGGTGTTGCAAATCGGCCATCTCCACCAGGGCCTGATGGTAAAGGGCCGAGAAGACCTTTTCGATATCTTCGATTTGGGCCTTTAATTCCTTAACGCGGGCCTTATCGCCTTGTTTCTCGGCCGCGGCAAGTTCTTCATACAACCCATTCGTCCCGTACAAACCCTCCATTCCGGGAAATTGCACCCGCAGATCTTGAGCCTCCCTGAGCTGTTTCGAGAGCCGGATGACCGCTTGCTCGTCCCCTTTCTTCCGGGCACTGTCGATCTCCCGCGTCAGCCGCTCCACCGAGGCCATGATCCGAAGTTTGTCTTTGATTACCTTCTTCCCATGGACCTCAACGCTCCCCTTGGCCTCCAAAACGCCGCCGCGGGCGGTGGTGTCGGCGTACATTCGGACCCGCCCTTCCCCGTTGATCGCCTTGTCGAACACCACCCACGCCCCGCCGCGCAGTTCGGCATTGAACGGAAAATAGACATAGACCGGCTTTTTGGCCTTCCGGATGGCGGTAACGATCATGGAGCCGTATTTTAAGATCTCGTTGAACATGTCGCGCGTGCCCCCCGAAAAGCCGCGCAGGTTGATAAAAATGATCGTTGCCAGGCCTGAACGGTTAAAATCGTCCACCGCCTCCGCCAGCTTGTAGGACGAATCGGGGAAGAGAACACGCGGATACTGCTTTTCTTCGCGAGTTGCGGTGGTTTCCTCCGCCGGATCCGGCGGAATCTCCCTCTTGTGCTCCCGCGGGTCGATATTCACAAAACCAACCGACCGGCCCGCAAGCCTTCCACGGCCGGTTTGCACCACCCGCCCGTAGCCGTCCATAAAAAGATCCAGCGCCGGCACGAATGAGCCCCTGTCGAAAAACTCGCGCGGAATAAAATGGGGGTCACCCTTGATTTCATCGGCGGTGGGCCGTTTTAACGGCCGGTTTGAGGGATCATCGGTGGCCAGCACGGGCGGAAGGGCCCGATTATTCAGCGGAACAAAACTCAACTGACGGAGCAAAAGCTCAACCGCCTGCAAATCATCCCCCACCCCCCAATAGGCGACTCCATTGGGGATCATGATCTGTTTTCCGGCGAGTTGCTCCTCACTCAAGTATTTTTGTACTCCCAAAAGGGCGTTTAGCGCCTTATAACCGGTCAACACCATCGGCCCATTTTGAATAACACGGTGGAGCAGATGGCCCAGATACGAGCCGATCCCAACCGCCATGTAGCCCGAAACGAGACTGGCGGTGAAAATTTTGTCATAGGCCTCATCGGAGATGCCGGCAATGTGCCCCGAACCGCGCAGACTGTCGGCATCGAGCCCTTCGGTAATGCCCGGAATGACCAAAATTTTGTAGCGGGTCTCGCCGTCAACAACCATTTTTTCGCAAATGACCTGATTTTTGAGCGCCTCGTAGTCTGACTCGGTGAGATAGAGATATTCGAAAACGACATTGTTGGTCGCAAACCCCTTTTGGGGGTCCTGAAGCGAATAGGCCGGCTTAAACCGTTTGACCACTTCGGCCTCCAGTTGGAATCGTGCCCCCGTATTGGCCTGGATGGCGATAAACGGAATTCCTTCATCGATGGCCCTTTGGGCCACCGCCTTGTAGAGCGCCGCTTCGCGGGGACCAAACGAACCCCCCTTCCAGTTCACGTCGTTCATCACGGCAACCATGATGTCGCGTCCTTCGGGATATTCGCGCGTCTTTAGTGTCAGGCGGAAAGCAACGGCGCCGTTGTTTTGCGGATCATCCTTGTTCTTTTCGTTGATATTGACCCCGATGGGTCTTTTGCCAAAGGTGTCCTCAATCAACCGGCCATCAGGACTTAGGTAAAGCTCTCGTTTGTTCAGCAGTTTTCCTTGAGGCCGGTCTTCGGTTCCTTTCCACTCTTCCTCAAGAACCTCTTCAAAGAGATTGGGCCAGTCGTAGACATAGGTTGTCCCGCGGACACTGGCCGCCTGCCGCCGCTTGTCGATAGCGGTCAAAATCCGGTAAGGGTGGAGCGCCGCCCGATTTTCCGGCTGACCCAACGGACTCACCATCACCTGCCCATCCGGCAGGCGATCTTTCGCAAGAACTTCAACCTCGTAACGGGTGTGGGGGTGGTTTCTAAAGACCATCAGGTAGTGCTGTTCCCTTCCTTCCCCGTCCAGGATGGAAAAATCGATCTCCACGCGGAAAACAAGAAGGTCGTTCAGCCGGTTTTTCTGCCCGCGCATCAGACTCTCCAGATACTGCCGGATATCCTCCACCGAATGGGCGGCAAAGGGGGGGTAGACGTTGAGATAAATCTCGTTCCAGTTGCTTTTGCCGAGGCCGTTTTGATCGCTCATGGCCACTCCGAGGTTTTCCATGGACAGCGAAAGCCGGTTGTCGATTTCGGGATACTTCCCCGTGGCCTGATCGACCGATATGTCGCGCACAACCGAACGGACAAAAAACCGCGTATCGTCCGCGCGGGGGTCGCGCGCGGCGGCGTGAAAAATGACGATTTCCTTGCTGACGCTGGAGACAGGGGTCAGCTCGAAATTCTTGAGACGCTCGAAATCAAGCTGGAAGGCAAGCGGAGGCTCGATGCCGCGGTAAACCTTGTCTTCCGTGACCGTACCGTCGGCGCCTACCTTGAAGGTGTAGGGGAAGGGATACTCTCCGGCAACCCCGATGGTTTGGACGGTAACCCGCTTGATGCCGATTTGGGTAAGGCGCTCTCCCTGCGTGGAAAGAATCTTGTTGATCGAGGCCGCCTGATCGTTTTGATTGGCCGCCTTGCCGTTTAAATGGAGCAAAAGGGTCAGGGTAAAATTTCCCGACTTCAAGGCTTCAAAACCTTTTTTTCCTTTGGCGTGGCCCAGCTCCTGTTCATAATTATCGAGAATTTTTGGCAAGACTCTTGCAAACTCCTTAACCGATCTGGCGACAGCCACCTGCCCGAAGCGGGTGTATCCGGTTTCCGATCGATACCGGTAGGCAAATGAAACCGGATCGGCAAGCAACGGTTCAGGCGACCGCACCGTGCGAAGGGGGTATTCGCGATAGGTGCGCAGGGTGTAAAGGATGGCGGCGTAGCGACGGACCACTTCATCATCCTGAAAAACCAGCGGGACCAGATCGGTAAAAAGGGATTTGGGGCGGTTGGCAAGCCGTTCCATGGCGGCATAACGTTCTTGAGGGGTCGGGAGTTTGGAGATATGCCGCAATTCCCCGGCAAGGGCCCGCCTTCTCGCCTTGGGCGAGAGGCTTCCATCCCCCCCCAACAGAAGGCTTCGCGCCCGGGCGGCCACCTCCGTGTAGTTGTCGCCGGAAAAGTGGGCCAGTTCCTTAAGTTCGGGCGAAAGGGCGGCTGGGACAATACCCCATTGGGACAGATTGGTGAGAATAGCCAGAATAATCCGGTTTTTAATGGCGAGAGTGCGATGGGACCGGCAAATATCGACAATCTTTGAGGCCCCCAAAGAGGCCTTAAGCCCTTTGAGATGTTCCAGCGGATTGGCGATATTCCGGTCGGCAAAGTATTTTTCGTCATCGGTATATCGCCGGATAAAATTTTGCGCCGCTACCAGCTCCGGCGTGCGGATCGCCGGCTCGGCCAGATACCGGTCAAGCGCCTTCAAAAAATCAAATTTTTGATAGACATCTTTTTTACGCGCGAACTCATCCCCATACTTCTGCCGCCCAACCAGCGCCCGGATGCGCTTCTCGTAAGCAGACGGGACAGCCCTGACAGCCCTGTCCTGACCGATTCTTTGCTGGAGGCTCCTGGCATAGCCGATCAACTCATCGTAGAGCCCCTCCGGCATCCCCTTGCGGTAAGCGGAAAGGAAGATTTCAAAATCCTGGCCCCAAGTCCGTTGCATTCCCAAGTCATCTAGGAAGGAGACAAGATATTCCTCCACCGGAAGATCTACCGGATAGGCATAGCCGCCAAGAATGTTGAGAAGTGCGCCGGCGGTGGTTTCGGGCATGGCTCCCGCCTGCGTCCACGCGGGCGGTGGAAAGAGGGTGAACGGCTCTACAAACGGTTTGTCTCCGGCCGGCCGGCCCGCTTCCTGCTCAAATTCAACAACCACCTGCCCCTCCTTCACTTCCTGTCCTTTGCCGAAATTCACCGACTTGATGACCCCGTCTCGGGTTGCGCAAAGCGAATTTTCCGACTTCATCGCCTCGACCATCATCAGTTCGTCTCCCGCCCTTACGGTCTGCCCCGGTTTGACTGTAACGCGGCCGACGACTCCCGGCATGTTTGACTTGAATCTGGCGGGATCATTTTCAACCAGTCCAACATTGTCGGTTCCGAAGTACCGTATCTTAACCTTTTGCGCATCCTCTTTGTCGGCAACATCCACGTAATAGCGGCGATCGATGGTGACCGTAAAATCGCTGGACACCCCGACTTCCACTCTTCCCTCCACAAATGAGGCCGGATTGTTTTTGTTTTCAAGGACAATGGCGCCCGAAGCCCCCTGGGTGGCCGTAAATTCGAATTTTTGCCCCTGAACAACGGCCATAACCGGAATGGACGATTTGAAGTAGAGGTAGAGGTCGGGGTTGGGGTTAGGGGTCTGGCCGCGCTCTACCGAGTCTTCAAAGTCCTTGCGGCTTTTCTCGAAACCTCTCGCCGCCTGAATCAGCGCGCTGACAACCGCCGTAAGCTCCACCGGAGGCTTTTCAACCTTGATGGTTCCCTCATCCACCCAGCGGTCAAGCGTTGCATTATGGACATTGCCGCTGATATAATCCGGTTGAAGGAGCAATGCTTGGAGAGAGGGAATATTGGTCTTGAGATCGCCGAAAATGTCCACCTTGTCGAGCGCCACAAGGGCTTTTTGGCGCGCCTCTTCGCGGGTTTTGGCATGGACAAACAAGTGGCCAATCTGTGAGTCGGAGCGGGTTCCCATCCCGCCGCCGGCCGAGACCGAGGAATAAAACCAGACGCCACGCATTCCCTGAAATTCAACAGTCTGAATTTTACCCGCCGAATTGATGAGCTTGTTGTCCGGATCCTTGGCGGTGATCCGGAGGGCGATCTCATGCCCCTCCGGCCCCTTGTCATACATGAGATTTTCAAACGGAATGGGTGTTGTCTCTTTTTCGGAAACGCCGAAATATCTTCGGACCTGCGGAATCCGGTGAAGAGGCACCCCCTGTGAGATGAACATCTGCATCTCGATGAGGTCCAAATCGGTGACCCCCTCGGTGACGGGATGTTCCACCTGCACCCGCGTGTTCATTTCCAGAAAGACAATGCGATTATCATCGGGGTCGACCAGAAATTCCACCGTCCCCAAGCTGTTATATCTCATCTTTGTGGCCAAGGCGACCGCGCTACGCATCAGTTTTTGGGCAATCTCCGGGGAGATATAGGCCGATTCCTCGATCATCTTCTGATGCTCGTACTGGATGGAACAGTCGCGGGGCCAGAGCACAATGGTATTGCCATGCTCGTCGGCGACCACCTGGACCTCGATATGCTTCAAACCGCCGCCCAAAAGATAGACCTGTGAATCGACCGGCGCCGGGGACAAACCATCGCCATGGTCGGTCACCTCACCAAGAAGATCCTCAAAGGACGATTCCTGCAAGGCCGCGCCGGCGACACGGCGCAATTCGTCGGCATTGGCGATCTGTTCCCCTTTCTTTCCGGTTTTGAGAAAAACGGGATACCCCAGCCGGTCGGCAATCGATAAAGCTCCGTTTAGGTCATTCACCGGATGTTTTTGCTTGGCGGACCACATGACGAAAATGTCGCTCCCCGCCGATCCCGCACTGACGGTTTTCCAATGTTTTTTCACTTCCTCCGGCGTGAAACATTCCTTCATTCCTCGCCCGCCTCCGACACCGGCGGCTTTGAGATAAACGGGGTAACCAACCTTCTCGGCCGCCTCGAGAGCCTCTTCCAAGGTCGACACCCTGGCCTTTTCAACAAGATCCCTGGTAATCATACCATCTTCGGGAACTCTTAAACCCGATCCGGACCATGGGGCCATCGTCTCTTCGCCGTTTAAGGTCTGGTAGAAAACCATCGAACGGATCTTGTCGCCCAAAGTTTGCATCGGCCCGGATCTGGGCCCCATGAAAATAATTCCTTCTTCTTCCATCGCCTGCGCGAGGGCCTTTTCTTCCGAGGCATGCCCCCAACCGGGATGGACTACGTCCGCACCATATTCTTTGGCAAGCAGGCGGATCAGATCGACGTTGGCGTAATTAGCCTGGTTATGGGGATAGTCGGGATCGCGGGTCGCCGGATGATCAAGAGGAATCAACGTATCGGCCTCTTCGATATATCTCAAGCCCAGCTCCCGATCTTCTTTGGTAGCCATCGCAATGATATGGATTGCGCGGCGATTACCCAGATATTTTCCGGCCCAACCGCGCAGGGCCAGCACAATGCGCTCGGCGGCCATGCCGTTGTTGGCAATCAGCACCCTGTAAATGACACGGTCTTCCGAACCGCCGTATTTTTCAACAAAGGCGCGATTTGGATCGGGAAGAGGCCGGGTGAGGATGCCGCTATCGGTTGGTTCTGTTTTTCCAGTGAGATCGATAAGCGCCTGACCGGGATTGGGGCCTGCCGAATAGGCTGAAATAACACCCCGGCTGAATTCTTTCAGCGAATCTGAAACTCCCGGACGTCGCGCCGTTCTGAAGGCCGCCGCCCGCAGTGTAACCGCATCCACAGGCCGGTCATCCAACTGATTGGCGTCCAGAAATTCGCGGTACAGGTCAGTATTTTCCGAAAGAAAAACACCGAGAGATGGTTGAGACATACAGTTCTTTCCTCTTCTTTAAGACTTGAAAAGATTGATCGATTACATCCGGCAGGCCTCAAAAAAACCGACAAATAATCCCCCTCAAATTTTATTTTGAAGCCGCTGATTTACTTAATTTGCAACACCCCTGTCAACGATTTACCCCTGTATCGGCGGTTCTTTGGAAAAGTTGCGTGATTTTTTCGATTATTGGAAAAAAGTCAGGTGACTGGAAAAAGATAAGCATCCCGTTTTTCAACGGTGATTGTTATTTTGTATAGGACTACAAAATACTTGCATCTATTTTGTGGTGCTATACAATATACACATGGTTAGGGAACGCTATCTCACCCCTTCTATTCTGGAAGACTTGAAGGAAAAAATGGTTTTTTTGGGGGGGCCGCGCCAAGTGGGCAAAACCACGCTGGCCGTCGATATCATCGGCCCGCATTTTGCGTCACGGGCATTCAATTGGGACAAACTTTCCGAACGGAAGGCGGCCCTCAAGGGGGAATGGCCGGGGGATTGCAACCTGATCATCCTCGACGAATTCCACAAAAGCAAAAAATGGAGGTCGTGGATCAAGGGGGAATACGACACGCAAAAATCCCGGCTCCGTTTTATGCTGACCGGAAGCGCCCGAATGAATGTTTACCGCAAAGGGGGCGATTCTCTTCAGGGGCGTTATCATTATTTCCGCCTTCATCCTTTTTCGGTCGCCGAAATCCTTTCGTTGAAACCGCCGGGAATCCCGTTTCAGCCGCTTCAATTCGCGGAAAAAGGGAATTGGGACGATTTGGAGGCGCTCTTTCAGTTTGGCGGCTTTCCCGATCCCTTTTTGAGGCAAAACGGGCGGCACTGGCGCCGTTGGGGCCAGGAACGCCTGGAACGGTTTTTCAGGGAAGATGTCCGCGATCTGACCCAGATACAGGATATGGCCAATCTCAATCTTTTGGCCGACCTGTTGCCGGAAAGGGTCGGTTCCGTCCTTTCAATCAATTCCCTCGCGGAAGATCTTCAGGTTAATTTCAGAACCGTTGCCCGCTGGCTGGACATTTTCGAGGAACTTTTTTACTGCTTCCGGATCCCCCCCTACCGCTCCCGGAAAATAGCATCGGTCAAAAAAGAAAAGAAGCTCTATTTGTGGGACTGGTCGCAGGTGAAAGACGAGGGGGCCCGGTGGGAGAATCTGGTGGCCTCCCACCTTTTGAAATTCTGCCACTACCTGGCTGATGTGGAAGGATACAGGGCGGAACTCTATTATTTAAGGGATGTGACCAAAAGAGAGACCGATTTCCTGGTGACCATGGACCAAAGGCCCTGGTTTGCCGTGGAGGTCAAAAAAAGCGCGGAACCCCCCTCTCCCGCCCTTTTTTATTTCAAGGAAAGGCTGGCTGTTCCTTTCTCATACCAGGTGGCGGCTCGAACCGACAAGAACTGCCTCAACAAGGGAATTCACCTTCTTCCCGCCTCTCTTTTTTTAACCGCACTGGTTTGACCCGCTTCCGCCCCATCAGCCGTCACAGGACCGCGACAAAATGACACCCAGGACGATTTCAAGACAATTCCAGGGCGAAAATAACGGCGTCGCTGACCCGTCGCATGGTGATTTCGGACAACTCGCCGCGGTAACGGAGGAGACGGTCTTTGGGGAGGGAATAGAGGCTTTCGGCGGATACCCACGATTCCCTGGGCAAATTCCCCTCCTGACCGATAGGAACCTGACTCGGATATCCCTTCCCCTTTGTGGTCACTTCCGCCACGACAACCTTGGACAGATAAGGAATAGCCGACGACCGGGTAAGGACAACGATCGGCCGTCGACCGGCCTTGCCCCCGACATCGGCATCCCAAACCTCTCCCCGTTTCATATCAATCCCACTTTTGAATTCTGATCCATTTCATCGCCTCTTTCATGTCCTCCGGATTTTTCTTCAAGGCCTCGATCCATTGCTCTTCTTTCTGCCGGTCGGTATCGCGCTTGATTTTTTCCATAATGGCCCGGCGGACAAACTCGGTTCTGGAAGGGCTTAAAGATTTGATCTGGCCTGCGACCTCGGCGGGGACCCTGATTTGAAGATTGACCTTTGACATGGTTTTATCATGCCATTTTTCATGCAAAATTGCAAGTTTTTTGTTGTCAGTTTTTTGTTGTCAGGCGAAGGGAACGATTCGGGATTTGAGGATTTTTTTGTCGCGGGTCAAAAGGGGCACCCGATGCACCAGGCTTGTGGCGGCAATCAGCTCGTCCGCCGGATCGCTTTTGAAATCGAGATCACGCAACTTGCGGCAGATCTCCAACTCAATCGGCCAGACAAGAGTTCGTGCGAGGTCACGCAAAAGTTCGCCGTGATCGAGATCAAACTCGATCCTGTTCCGTTGGGCCAGCATTGCTATCTCCCACAGGACAATTGCCGAAATACCCCATTGATGAATCGTCAGAAGCCTCTTTTCCCTGGCATCAAGGTCTCCCCGAAGAGAACCCAAAAGAATGTGGGTGTCAAGATTGAGCATTCCACTTGATTCCCGTGGAGAAGATATTCCCCTTGATTTTAATCTTGTCCCTGTACTTTCCGATCAGGTCGGCCATGCCCGATTCAACCCAGGTCGGCCATGCCCGATTCAACCGGCACCAACTTGGCAACCGGCTTTCCGTGTTTGGTGATGACAATCCCCTCGGGATCGACATGATTCAAAATTGACAGACACTGTTCCTTGAATTTGGCGGCGGCTATTTTCTTCATTGCCTCAATTATAAACCAGTCATAAAAAATGTCCAGTCATAAATTATGACCCTGTTTAATGGAAAGATAATCAGAGGGCAAATGCCGGGAATGCCGCGGACGGCGTGTAGGGAATGGCCGCCGTCAATGGAATCCCCACCGTCCAGACAGAGGGCAAGGCGGCAAAGGCGGTCAGGCCGGCAAGGGGGGCAGAGCCGAGATTGCCCGTAAAAGGGGCGGAGACAGGAACGGGATGATCGTACGAAACAGCGCTCTGAACCGCCCCGATCTCCGGTTGAGAAAAACCGGTGAGGCCCAAGACAAGAAGCCCCGCGATACCGTTTAACGAACCGTTGGACAGGGGCGGAGCCGGGTTTTTCGGCATGGGATCATCGAAAGAAGCCGATGCCAACCCTCCCTTGTCCGGCCAGGTCTTCTCTTTAATGTCCTTTAAGGCCTCGTTGACCGCGTCCTCGGTTTTGGCGAACCGATCGATATCGGCCTCCGTCCGAACCGGTTCGTGCGCTCCCAGGGCGATGGAAACCGTCAATGTCTTCACAAACGGCGCATACCCCTTCGGCGGATGCGCGCCGAAATACCATGCCCCCCCTTTTCTCCATATCGCTAGCCGTTAGGTTTCAACCGTCGGTGCGCCGGCCGGCTCCGTCTTCAACCCCACCCTCTCCAGATAATGCCGCACCTCCGATGGATCGATTTGCCTTCCCCTCCGGTCCCTGTTTGGAATGTCGAGGATCAGGCGGTCATTTGCGACAAGCTTGATCAGCGGTTCGGCGTTCAGATTGAAACGGTCCATGAGGCTCCGAATCAGCCGATCGGGATTGCGGTTTCCAAACTTCCTTCCCAAAAGCCGGAAATCGAGATGGTGCATATCGACTTTTTTATAGTCGTAGAAGGGGCGGTCCTGAAACATGTCATGAACCAGGCTCTGGATCCGCCGGCAGTAGGCGACCGGATCGACCGGCCGGCCCTCATGGTCCCGGCCGGCAAAGGAAATAATAAGATGGTCCCCCTCCGCCGGTTTGACGACGGGGTCGGGCATTTTCATCGTTCGCGCGGCGATAAAAACGGCGTCGCGCACCCGGTGGAAGTCGCCGT
>JACPFC010000052.1 GCA_016183175.1 Deltaproteobacteria bacterium | reverse complement strand
TCGACGGTCCATGACTTTTTCGTGATGGCGGTCAAATCGTAAAACTGAAGACTCGTGATGCCGTATTTGTCGATATAGTGCTGTATCTCATTCAGGACATCGTCCACCCCGCGAAGGCTGTAGCGGGTCGTCCACATTCGGGGGCTGGAACAGAAGGTGCATTGATAAGGAGAACTGCGGGAGGCCATGATCGGCATGTCTCGATAAGTGGAATGGCTGTGGGATTATTGAGATGCCCAATAGAACTGAATGGCAACGAGGTCCCAGGCCGGCCAGGGAATTTCATCCACTTTTTCAATCCGGGAAAACGCGCCCATGTCGACATAATTTCCCTCTTTATCGATATATTTGATGCCGCGGCAGTTACTGCCGCTTTGTCCCTTGCGCAATGTTTCGCAGAGACTGAGCAGAACTCCCTCTCCCTCGCCGGTGGCCGCAAAATCCAATGAAGAACAATCCCGGAGACAATACTCGGGCAGGGCGGTCGCGTGTTCTCCCCCGGCAACGGCGGGAACGCGGGGAAATTTTTGACGGACCGCATGAATCAAATCCCGGTTGAGCGGCCATTCCCCCGAAAACATGCAGGAAAAGGCAAACAAGTCGGCATCCGGGGGAAGGGCGTCCAATATTTCCTGAAAAGTGGCTCCCTTGCAATAATACCCCTCTCGCCCGCTCCAGGCCCATGACCGGTTCAATCCCATGCCGATGGCGTCGATCAGGGTGACACGGTAGCCGTGGTGGCGTAAATGGCCCGCCAGCAAGGCAAAAGCCAAGGGAGGGGTTGCGTCATTCATGACCGACCGCGAGGAGCTTAAAATAGGCCCGCGGATGAAGACCACGTGAAAATCGGATCCTGTTTGTGTCATGCCGCCGCCGCCGTTCTATTGGGAATTCGGCTCTTCAAATATTCCCTGCTTTCCGGTCCGCAGTTGAACAAGAGATCCACGATACTCAAGTTCGGTTCAAACCGGCCGTGCATTTGCGGGTATTCGGGGTAATCATATGATTTGTATTCCAATGTGATCCCCTGGTTCTCAAATTTACCTTCTTCGATGTAATCCTTTGCGGCGGGGCCGACCAGATAATGGGTGGCTTTGGTCTTTTTGAGAATGTCGATGATCCGATCCGTTTTTATCCCCCGCCCTTCGTAATCATGCGACATGCGGATCGGAGTATGGATGTCCAACGCCTCACTGATCCGGTGGATCAGGGCGCAGTTGAGTTCTGAAATGGTTTTATGCCGCATCGAAAGGATCTCGAAAAGGGAGGGGGCATACCTCTCGAAATAGGGGGCCCTCCGGTAGGCGGATGTCAGGGAACGGACATGCTCCCGAATCCAGTCGTTTTGGTAGCAGATCTCCGTTTCCTTGATCAGGGTTGGCGCCGACCGGCTGAAGGTGACGGGGACCGTCAGCCAAACCGGACCATCGGGGAGGCGGATGCGGTTCCGGTTCCTCCAATCCCGCCGGGTGTATTGGACGTCGTCATAGAGGATGAAGAGATCGACATCGTCGATAAAGTCGAAATACCCGCGCCACGGCAGGTAATTGGATTGGATCATTCCGATTCTCACGGATCGCGTTTAAAACGGCAGTTTGATGACGCCGATTTTTTCGATAATTTTTTCATACCCGTAATCCCAGGGAGCGGCGGCCCAGTGAGCCTTCCGAATCTCCTTGAGGCGCTCGGAAAACCAGATCGAGCGGATTCCCCCCGGGCCGAGCTTGGACAAAACCGTCTCGTCGAACCAGTCGTGGGCGCAAAATTTGACGTTCAGCGCGGGATCGATCGTCAGCCGTTTCCAGAGATGGGCGCAGGCGTGGCGGTCGGGTTGTTCGCGTTCCATTTTTTGCCCGACCTCGGCCTGATTGACCCGTTTTGTCGCCGTATGCAGATTTCGCACAAGGACGAAATCAACGAGCGGCTCCCAATATTTCTTGAAATCATCAACCTCATCGGCCACTATTTTTTGGTCGATCATGTTCACCATGACGCGCGTCTTCGATTTTTTCTTTTCGCGAAGGGCAAGCAGGTGGTGAAGATTGCCGATCACTTCGTGATACTTTCCCCCCTTTCGGACGATCGCATATTTTTCCTTCGTAAAGGCGTCGAGGCTCACATCGATGACGTCGATTCCCAGATCGAGCAGACGTTCGCTCCGTTCAGGGGTGAGCATGGAGCCGTTGGTTGTTAATACGAGGGAAATGGAGGTTTTTTCCTTGGCGTAGGCCACCATGTCGAGCAATCGGCGGTTCAGCATCGGCTCGCCGTCACCCGTGAACCGGATGAACTTCACATCCTCCTCGGCCGCTTCATCAACGATTTTTTTGTAGTCGTCGAAGCTCATAAAAGAGGCCCGGTAGTCCGGCTGGGAAGCCATGATCGGTTGCGGACAATGGGGGCACTCGAAGTTGCAGACGTTCGTCAGATCCAGAATCAACATGATGGGAAACCGGCGCTCCACGTCCAGGTTTTCGATGCATCGGCGTATGAGGGGAGGCTGTTCGTAAGCCATATTAAAATCTTTTGACATGGACCGGGTTGATGCCCATGCCGGTGATGCGCGTCGCCAAGTCCCGGGTCCACGAGTGTTGCATGTAGAAGGGGATTCGATACTTTTTTGTGGTCAGGGCCTTCGTGATCAGGCGTTTCTGCGCCTGATCTTGCAGTTTTTGCATCAGCCAAACGGGCCATTTCCTGATCCGCTGCACTTCGGCCAGGTCTTTCAGGCGCGCATCGCCTCTTCGGAGGGGGAGGGTCAAAACGTTGGTCGTGGCGACGGCGTCCTGGATGGCGCAATTGATGCCCACCCCGCCGGCGGGGGACATGACATGGGCCGCGTCACCGATCAAGAGGAGGCCGGGCCGGTACCATCGTGACGCCATCCCGGGTTCCACGCAAAGAGTGGAAACGTCGGACCATTGAAGCCCTCCCATGCGGAGGGCCAGCTCGGGAAGGACGGGGATCAATTGTTTTTGCAAATGGACGATGCCGAGCGAACGAAGCGCGGCGTAGCTTCCCTTGGGGATAGCGGCATTGATCTGCCAATAATCAAAACGGTCCCAAATGCCGAAATAATAACCGTCCCCGACGTAAACATTAAGCGCTTTCGGGGCCGGATCCGTGGACAGCCGCGGAATGCGGAAACAGATCAGATCAATCGGAGAGGCCATCCGCCGCATTTCGAGGCCAGCCAACTTGCGGACCCTGGAGGTGCGTCCATCCGCGCCGACCGTCAGGGACGAACAGATCTCCTGGCTTTGACCGTTCTTTTTATAGCGAACGCCGCAGATGATTCCCTCTTTTTCGATAAGGTCATGAACCGTTGCACCCATCAGGAGCTCAAATCCGGGTAGATGGGTTGCCTCCTGAATCATGAATTCCAAAAAATCCCTTTGGGGCAGAACAAACAGGTAGGGGAATCGGCTTTTCAAGCGGCTGAAATCGGCCACGACCCAATCGCGGTCCCGATGGACGTAGTTGACGGTCTTGACTGCGGCCCCGTTCTTAAGCTTCAGGAGGCGCTCCACGAGCCCCATCTCGTCCATGATCTCCAGGACGCCCGGGCTGAGAGTGTCACCGCGGAAATCACGGTCGAAGTCGTTTCCTGCTTCCAGAAGCGTCACGGGAATGCCCTGCCTTAAGAGCAGAAGGGCCAGCGTGACTCCGGCGGGACCTCCGCCGACAATGCAGACGGTTGAGGTCACTGGATCCACGCTCAGTGGCTGACTCCAATACCGTAAGGGGCCTTGAATATTGTGATAAAAAGAATTTTCAAGTCAAAATAAAATGACCGTTTCTGCAAATATTCCACATCAAGCTTGACCTTCTGGGAAATGGGCAATTCATCCCGGCCGTTTATTTGCGCCCAGCCGGTTAAGCCGGGTACAAGCTGGTCAACTCTTGTTTCTTTTCTGAGGGCGATCAGATCGTGTTGGTTGAACAGGGCCGGTCTTGGCCCCACAAAAGTCATATCTCCTTTCAAAATGCTCCATAACTGGGGTAATTCATCCAGGCTTGTGCGCCGCAAAATATTGCCGACAGGCGTCAACCATTGTTCCGGATTTTTCATGATGTGAGTGGCCATTTGAGGAGTATCCACTCTCATGGTTCGAAACTTGGGCATCAGGAAAATTCGGTTAAAACGCCCGATCCGCTCAGACCAGTAGAGTACCGGTCCTTTCGCAGTGAGTCGGACGGCGCATGCAATGATGAAAGACGGCAATAAGAAAACGGCTGATAAAAAAAGGGCCAAAACAATGTCGAATAGCCTCTTCATGCCGCCTTTCTCCGATACCCCCTGATCATTTCCGGCAGGGCGTCCCTGAAGGTCACCGAAGGGCGGTAATGGACCTCACGAACGATCTTGTCGCAAGAATACCAGGCGGATCCCGTCAATTTCCCCAGGGAATCGGAATCAAAAATAAACCGGCGCCGGAGGAGGCGTTCGACGACATCGCCCGCCCGGGCCAGAAATTTCAGCAACCCGAGCGGAACCCGCCAACGAGGGGTCGGTTTTCCCAAAACGCAAAGTATTTCCCTGTAAAGTTCCGTTGTCGAGTAATTTTTGCCGTCCGTGACAATATAACATTGGCCTTTCGCACGGGGATTCCTTGCGACAAGAAGCGCCGCGCTCACCACATCCTCGACGGAGACCATGCTCCGGCGGTTGTCCAAAGCCGGAAGCGGGGGGAAAAATCCCCGATGAATCCAGGCGATCATCCTCGAAACGTTCCCCTTGTTTTCAATGCCATAGACGAGAGGAAGGCGGAGGCAGGCAACATGCATGGGAGATTTTTTCCCGTAGTTCAACACGATTTCTTCCGCTTCCCGTTTGGATTTTCCATAAGCAGTGACCGGTTGAGCCTCCTCCGTTTCATCGAAACATCGCGGTGTCTCCTCGCCCATGGCCTTGACACTGCTGAAAAAAATAAATCGTTCGACCCCCGCGGCCATCGCCCCCTCGAGAAGATTTCGGGTTCCTTCCACATTGACGGCGAAATAATCCTCCCCATGATTCCGAACCTCCAAAACCTCGTGAACCTTGCCGGCGAGATGAAAGACGGTGTCAACGCCCTGTGTGGCCCTTTTCATGACCCCGGCGTCGCGGACATCACCCGTGACGGTTTCAAGAAGAACGGGCCCCGAACGGTCCGGAGTGCGGGAGTGGACGAGGGCCCGTACAAGACACCCTTCCTCTTCAAGCCTCGCGACCAAACGGCGGCCGATGAAACCGGAGGCCCCTGTAACCAGCACTCGCTTCATGGTCTCGCTCCCAGGAAGGTGTCTTTGATCATGCCGAGAATCTCATAAAAAACGGATGAAGAAGCGTTCAGTGGACGAATTCCCGGAACCAGCATTTGAGGGGATAATTTTATTGTTCCTTCAAGGCACCCTACCGGCAAAAGAACCGGATTGTCAAAAAAGGGACGAAAATTCATTTCGGATCTCCTCATATGAACCGCGGAGGTCACGATTCCGATTTTTGCGGAACGGGGCAGACCCAAACGTCGAAGCTCGGGGGCATGTTGGCGGGTATTTCCGGATTTCCCCTCAATCACGATTTTTTCAGCAGGAACGCCAAGCCGGACAGCCACGTGGCCCATCACCTCTGCCTCGCTGAATCGACCGGCGCTCACTCCGCCCGAAAGGACCAAAAACCGGGCTTCGCCGGCGCGGAAAACCTCAAGGCCCTGGAGAAGGCGGAAAGAGGTTTCCTCGGCAAGTTGGCCGTCGTTCCAAAGCCCCCCGTCTCTGGCGCCCGCACCAAGGATGACAACGGCATCAAGCCCGTTGAGCGAATCGGCTCTCGAATCGCAACCCCTTTGGATGGTCTTCATCAGGAGGAAAGAAGTGGGGCCGATACTGGCAAGATAAAGGACGATCAAGGGCGACACGAGCAAGAGACGCGAGATCTTCTTCCGACTCCGGAAAATCACGGCGATGACGATAACCAGGAAAAACAGGCATATCGGATCGAGGATTTCCTTGAAGAGGGAATAAAAAAAACTTGCTTCTCTCATTTCAGCCTAGTATCGCGTTCTTGTGAAAGAATTCGTCAAGTCGGGAAATCTTATGAGGGGCATCCGCAAGGCGGTCATTCCCGTTGCCGGTCACGGCACAAGATTTCTTCCCTTGACCAAGGTCGTTCCCAAGCAACTTTTCCCGCTCGGCAAGAAACCGGTTATCCAATATGTTGTCGAGGAGGCGGTCGCCTCCGGCATCGAAGAAATCATCTTTGTCTGTCATCCGGATAAAAAGCAGACCGTCGATTATTTCCGGACGGATCCCGGTTTAAAAAGATTTCTTGCGAAGGCGAAAAAAAAGCGTGAGATCAAAACCCTCTGCGGGATTGAGTCGATGGCCACCTACCGGACGGCCTATCAGGATCGGCCGCTTGGTTTGGGACATGCCGTTTGGTGCGCCCGGCAAGCGGTTGCCGGAGAGCCTTTTTTGGTGCTGTTGCCCGACGTGATTATTTGTCATCCAAAACCGGCCTCTCGACAACTGATTCGCCAATGTCGGGATCAATGGGGCCTTCTGGTGACCAGGGTCCCTCCATCCAGGATCGAGGCCTATGGGGTTATTGAGGGGCAAAAGCTCTCCGACCGAAACTACCGTTTAAAAGGCGCCGTCGAGAAACCAAAGCCCCATGAAGCGCCATCGAACCTCGGCATTGTCGGCCGCTATCTTTTTCCCCCCTCGATCTTCGATCATCTTGAAAATGCAAAAAAGGGGGCTCTGGGGGAATTCCAGTTGACGGATGCCATCGATGCCCTGATAAAAAGCGAACCCGGAAGGGCAATTTTGTGTCAGGGAAAGATCTTTGACGTCGGAACGCTTGAGGGGTTCGCACAGGCCTGGGCCGGTTTTATCCGGGGTTCTCTTTGAACTGTTTGCCGTCGATCCGGCGCAAGGCGGCAAAATCTTTTCCGTGCAACTTCTCCTGAAACGCCGGCTCTTCCCAGGGGTCCCAGATGGCGCTGATTAATTTTCCGGAAATGCCGTCGGATCGGGAGGAGAGAAGGAAGGCGGTCAGTTGCGCCGCGCGTGTTGGAGAACCGGTTTTTTCTTCCATTTGCTTCCGGGTGCTTTCGTAAAAGGACTTTCCGGCCCGGGCCCCGACTTCGAGGGTCTGCAGATGGATTCGTGTGGGGACAAAACCGGGAGCGATGACATTGACGTCGACTCGAAGCCCGGCAAGCTCCAGGGCCATATTTTCCGTCAATCGGATAACCGCCGCCTTGCTACAGGCGTAGGCGGAGTAGTTGGGGAGGGGAGTCGATCCTCCCCCTCCCGAATAGTTGACAATCTTGGCGCGATCCACCCCGTTCATGAGGGGGATCAGGAAGCGGCACATGTAGTAAGTCCCCATAAGGTTGATGTTCACCGCCCTTGCGAATTCGCGGGGATCGGTTTCCTGGAGTTGTCCGATCGGCCCGTAGAGCCCCGCACAATTGACCAATCCGTCGATTTGTTTGAATTGAACGGACAATTCCCTTGAAAGGAGGCGGACCTGTTCCAGGTCGCCGACATCGGCCGGGTGGACCGTATTTTTACCCGGGTGGTGTGCGAGCTTCTCATGCGCTTGAACCAGGGCCGCCCGATTCCTGGCGACGAGAGAAACCTCACCCCCCTGGCGGCAACATTCCTCGGCCACAGCGTAGCCGATTCCCATGCTACCGCCGGTGATGACGATGCGTTTCCCCTGAAGTTTTTTTGGATGACTCATAAGGCCAAAGGCTCTCCGGCAACGACTCGCACCAAACCTCCGCCCTCGACCATCTTTTGCGGGAGAATATTGACGCAATCGATGACGACCGGCCTTCGCATATATTCCAAGAGAGGGGTTGCATCCGGGAGGGCAAACTCCTCCCACTCCGTAAGGATGATCAGACAATCGGCTCCTCGAAGCGCATCCAATTTGTCCTCGTAAATCCGGACCCCGACAACAGATTTTGGAAGTCTTGCTACGGGGTCAAAGACCCTCAAGTCAGCTTGATGGCTATAGCGGCGAATGATCCTTAGAGCGTGGGAGTTATGAGTCGAATCGGTCCCTTTCTTGTAGGAGAGCCCCCAGAGCGCGATCACCGGCTTTTCGGATGCCGTGGAAAAGACATGCCTCTTCAAGGCCTGATCAAGCCATGCGTGTCTTTCCTTGTTGTATTTCACGATGGATTTCAAGAAACCGGCATTTAACCCGTTTTCTTCCGCGAGGCGAATCCAGGTGGAAAGATCTCTCTCAAAATGGCCTCCGGCAAAGCCGAGTCCGGCCCGCCAGGGGCTGTGGGGAGAAAATTTTTTGTCGAGTTTCATGCCGGAGGTCACTTCATGAATACGAGCGCCCAACTTTTCGCAGTAATCGGCCAGCGTGTTCACAAAGGAGAGGTGAGAGGCCATCAGGATGTTTCGCGCCCCTTTCATCAGTTCGGCGCTCTCGTAGGAAACGCACAGGAGTTTTGCGCCGAAGGGTTCCAGGACTTTCCTGACAAGGGGGGCACTCTGTTCCTTGTCGGGGTCCGCAACGCCCAAAAGGGTATAGTCACGATGGAGAAAGTTGTCGATTGCCGTGCCGAGGCTCACAATTTCCACGCAGTAGGTAAGGTTGAACGGGAGATCAGGCCGTCGTTTCCGGATTTTCCCGGACAATTTTCTTGTATAGCCGACAGGGACCTGCCCCATAAAAATAAATTCAACATGACGGGGCAGGCAGGGGATAACGGCATCGAGGAGGGCGTCAATCTCCGACAGGTCGATATTTCCCTCCTCGTCCATGGGGACATCCCTGGCAAAGTAAATGACGGGACATTGTCCGAGAGCGGCCGGATCATGCGTAAACGCGAGTTGAGAATGATGTTTTTTGAGCAACTCTTCCAACCCCGGCTCTTCAAGAGGAATGACATGACGGTTGAGGGAAGAAACGGTCTCTTTGTCGGTATCGAACCCGATCACGTTGAAACCAAGGTGGGCATAGCCCATGCTCCAGACAAGTCCGAGGTGGGAGAGACCCACGACGCCGATGGTTGGAAACGATTCAGGCAAAGAGGATGTCATGGGGATTTTTTGCATGATAAATCCTTTCAATGATTTCCATGGCGCGGAGGCCGTCTCTTCCGTTGCCCAGCGGCTCCCGATCTTCACGGATCGAATTCACAAATTCTTTCGTCTCTTCGTAGAAAGATTCGTCCCCTTCGGGAAAAGTTTCAAGGGTCTCTTCCGCGGGTGGAGTTTTGAGCCATCCCCATCGCGGGGCGTGCCGGATGGTTTGGGGGCCGTAAGAACCGCCGCGCCCTTCCACCTTTATGTACCCATCCGTGCCGATTGCTTCAAAAGAAAACTTGTTGCGCCACTCCGTGATGCTGGTCTGAACAAAAGCAATGATGCCGCCCTCGGTCTCAAAGGTGGTAAAGGCATTATCCTCGTAAGGCGTCTTCCAGAACGCATTCATCCGATGACAGGAAGCCCTGCGCGGCTCTCCGCAAAACCAGCGAATGAGGTCGAGGCAATGGATGCCCGGATCGAGAAGAGCCCCTCCGCCCCCCTGAATTGCATCCGTCCGCCATTCCCGGTCATAGCCCGGTCTGGCTCCATGGCCCAGAATCATCCTCAAATAACGCAGGTCGCCGATCGATCTTTCCAGGACAAGACGATGGGCCTTCCTGATTCCGGGATAATGGCGATAATTAAAACCGGTCTTGAGAATCCGGCCGCTTGCCTTCGCTTGTTGCACAAGGACCAAGGCTTCCTCGGCGGTTCGTCCAAGAGGTTTTTCACACAAAACATGTTTCCCGAATTCGAGCGCCGCACGGGTAACGGCAAACGAGACATTGTGATAAATCGCGACGATGATTGCGTCGAGGTCAGGATCTCTCACAACGTCTTCCCAACGTGTTGAGTATTGCGCGTGACAGGTCGCTGCGAGTTTTTCCGCCGATGACTCGTTGAGATCGACGACCCGACGAACGCTGGTCTGAGGTATCCTTCGAAAGGCCTCAACACGATTTGTTCCCATCAGGCCGGCACCGACGACTCCAACTCGGATTTCCTGTTTTTGTCGGGGAGAGATCAATATCTGGTCCTCATGTTGGAAACGATCTTTGCCCCTTCGAAGTCGAAACGGAAAGGGGTATACCACAACCCCTTGTTTTGCATCACTTCCCTCACCCGGCGCTTGGAGGCGTCATCAGGACAGTAATAGATAAAAAAGCCGCCTCCCCCGGCGCCCATGACTTTTCCACCGAGGGCTCCGGCCTTTCTTGCTTCGGAATAGCATTGATCCAGAAAAGGGTTGGTAATTTGCCCGGAGAGGCGTTTTTTAACCTCCCAGTGCACATCGAACAGATGTCCTATTTCATCCACACGGCCCGATTCCAGATAACGGCGCGTCTGCAATCCAATCTCCTTGATCTCGTGAAGCGTATTCAGGACCGCGGAATCATCGGCGGCGCTCTTTTCGTTTTGTTCGTGAAGGATATCGGAGGCGGCGCGTTTGACGCCCGTGTAGAAGAGAAGCAGATTGTGCTCCAGTCGGTCCAGGGTCTCGTCGGTGACGTTCAGGTTTTCGGCATGGACGGTTCCATCCCGATCAATGGTGAGGCAGAGGAGTCCGCCCAGGGAACAGATATACTGATCCTGTTTGCCGATAGGTTCCTTGAGAATATCAATCTCCAAATGGCAGGCCTCTTCCGCGAGTTCCTTGAGAGTCCTGTAATTCCTCTTGTAGGCATGGAGGCCGTTCAAGAGGGCAACGGTGAAACAACTCGAGGTTCCCAGACCCGAGTTGCCGGGGACATCGGCGAGTGAAACAATCTCCAGATTTCTTGTGATGTCGAATTTTCTCAAGCATTCTCTAAAGAGGGGATGTTTGACATCAGCCGCGTTTTCGACGATCTCCGTCTGGGAATAGCTCAAGCGGACATTGTTCTCAAAACGGTGGTTGACGGCAAGGAACAGATATTTATCAATCGCACCGGCGATCAGGAAACCGCCGAATTTGCTGTAATAGGAGGCCAGGTCCGTGCCGCCTCCACCCAGTGATATGCGCACAGGCGCTTTCGAAATGATCATGGTTCAACTCCTTTCAGCCTGATAAGGTTGGAGGCAACCGCTTGTTCAAAAACCTCAAGCCTTTCAGGCGTTCCTATATCGTAGCATTTAATGTCTGTTGTGTAGGCGGCAAGAACTCCTTCTTGCGCAAGTTCCGGCAGGAGTTCATTCTCAAAAGAATAAGGGCGGTTGGGCGGAATGCGGCCCAGGACTCTTTTTTGAAAAACATAGACACCGGCATCCATATGGGTCATCCCGACGCTGTCGGTTTTGCGGTAGCGCGTTGCCCAGCCCCTGTCCCTGGAAAGACTGAGGTTATTGGGTGCAATCTTTTCCCGATTGTCGTAGGCGGCGACCATTGCTTCACAGCCGATCCGCTTAAACCGGTGGATCAGCAGGTGATAATCAACAGGAAGCAGACTATCTCCATTGAGAAGCAGAAAACTCTCCTCAATGAGAGGTTCCGCCAATTTCAAGGCCCCTGCCGTTCCCATGGGAGAGGATTCACAGGAATAACGAATCGAAAGCCCCCGCTCTTTGCCGTCGCCGAAGTAATTCCGGATTTGATCCGAGAGATGTCCCACGAGAAGAAGAAAACGATTGAACCCGGTTTTTTTGAGCCATGCAAACTGGTACTCAAGAAAAGGCCGATCAAGCACCGGAACCATCGGTTTTGGGATACCCCGTGTAACGCGCTTGAGGCGCGTGCCCAACCCGCCGGCCAGGATGACAATTTGCGCCGTTTCTTTCCTACCGTTGCTTTTTCCAGGTGGGGGATTGACCAAAACAAACACCCAAAGTGATTGCCACCGCCGCCGCTGAATTCACCAGGAGAAAATAGGAAGGGATAAGAAGAAGTTTGGGGAGTTTCCATCCGATCCTGTCCGCGAGTAAAGAAACCAGTGAAAAGGCATAAAAGGCGCCCTGGAGCAGTAAAAGCAACCCGAATCCCCTTGACTGCACCGAGAGGACAGCCGTGCTTAAAAAGCACAGGATCAGCCAGAACGGCACCGTATAGCGCAACAACCGAAGAGAAAATATTTGAAAGACGATCGCCCAACGTCCAAAAGAAACGGCGTTTCTTATCAGAATGAGGGAGCTTAGGGCATTCCAGCGGACAACCCGTATCTTGCGGGCAAATTGCTGTTTTGTCGTCTCGGAACCCGCCTCGTCCGCAATCGCTTCCGGTTCCGCGACAACGACAAAACCATGTATGGCTACCAGAGTGCATAACTCATAGTCATCGCCCCGATTCGGGGAAATGGGAAAATAGAGCGGTTTTCGAATGGCAAAAATGGCCCCATTGACGCCGGGAACAAAACCATTGAGGCCATTGGAGCGCTTCCGGAGGAATTTATCGTAGGCCCAGTAAAGTTTTTCTCCAAGCCCTCCGACCGATTCCGACGGTTTGTTGTAGTTCAACTGTCCCACGACGCATCCCACGGCCGGATCCGCTAAATTTCGCACGAGCTTTCGCAACGCATCGGTATGATAAAAGGCATTTGCATCGGAAAAGACGAGAATTTCACCCCGCGTTGACGGGACGACCCGATAGAGGCTGGCCGCCTTTCCCCGTCGGCCTGAAAAGGCATGGAGGATGACCCCCTTTTGATGATACTCTTGGGCGATTTCGTTGGTTCGGTCGGTTGATTCCGATGAGATATGGATTTCAAGCTTCTCCTTCGGGTAATCGAGTCCCAGAGAATTTTCAATTTTTTTACGAATGTGACCTTCTTCGTTATAGGTGGAAATGATCAGGCTGACGGTCGGGAGATACGACTCGTCCTTTTGATATGTCTTGCGTCCCAAGACCCCCAGAACCATCACCAATCCGGGGTAGATGAAGTAGGTATAGAGGGGGACGGAGAGGCTGATGACAAACAGGCAGATCAGCATGACGATCCGGGAAGAGGGAAGTTAGGCCGCCTTCTCCTTTTTTTCAAAATCCCGGGGCACGAGTTTTGGGACAGGGGCTTCCTGGGGATAGGAATGATCGAATTCCGTTTTGCAAGGGGCCCCGTTCAATCGGCTCGATTGTGTCGAGGCGAAACCGTTTCGTCGACCAAAGGTTCCTTTCAAAAGAAAACGGACGAAACGCCGCCCGGCGCGAATGTTTCGCTTCAGTTCCGCGGGACGCAGAAGCGTTTGAAAGGCTTTATAGGCCAAGTAGCCGGGCCGGGTATAATATTTTTTTCGCGCATAATCACACCAGTCAACAATCTCCCGGCTATCCATATCCGGCATGCGAACCACGCTGTTGTGGAGCCCCTCTTCGGTCACCCACTGATCGTAACTCTTCACCGTCATGAGGTTGTTTTTCTTCGCCCATTCATAATCGGGGGTTCCCGGATAGACCATGAGCGGAAAAAACTGCATTGTGTCATCCCGCAGTTTTAGGGCGAAATCGAGCGATTCCTGCAGAGTCGAACGCGTGTCCCCCGGATTGCCGACCATGAAGCATCCGTGTACCATGATGCCCGCTTTTTTGGTGTTTTTGGAAAAATCGAGGATCGACTGGACTTTTAATCTCTTTTTCATCTTATCCAGCACTTCCTGATTGGCGCTTTCGTAACCGGTTCCCAGATGGGGGCAACCCGCCTTTTTCATCAATTTGAGGCTGTCGAGTTGAAGGGTGCACCGAACATGAGCGTACCATTTGAGTTTGATTTTTCTTCGCATCTTTTCTTCACAAAACTCATGGACCCGTTTCACGCTCGCACCGAAGGTGTCATCTTCAATAATCACTTCCCTGACTTCAGGGAGGTTCCTTTCAATCCACTCGAATTCGTCCACAACACTTTTGGCGCTTCGCATGCGGTAAGTCAGTTGGTGGATGGCGTAGGGATAGACACAGAACGTGCATCGATCGGTGCATCCGCGAGCCGTCATGATCTGGATCTCGGGATAATCGATCGAGGCCCAGAAGTAGTCGCGGACGTCGAGGTGTTTCTTGTAAATTTGACTGACGAAGGGGAGTGAATCCAGATCTTGAATCTGGGGTCTTGCGGTGTTGTGATAGGTTTTTCCGGCGACCTGGAAAGAGAGACCCTCGATGCCCTGAAGGAGTTGAATCTTTTTCCCGGCATCCAATTTCTGAAATTGGATTCCCGAAAGCTTCTCGGCCGCTTCACGGACCGTAAAATCGGCCTCTCCCCTCGCAATGGCGTCGATGGCCGCGTCGAACTGCAAGGTTTCTTCAGGAAGGGCCGAGGGATGAGTGCCCATCAGCATGACGAACGAATCAGGATGTTGGGCCTTCACAGAGGCGCCAAAGGCGATGTCGCTTAAGAGACTGGGCGTGCTGGTGTCAAGAACCACCAGGTCCGGTTTAAAATCGGCGATGAGGGAAAGCATTTCCGCTTTTGGGGTTCTTTTGGCGCAGGCGTCGTAGAGATATACTTCATGGCCGGCAACCTCCGTGACACCGGCGGCATAAGCAAGCCAGACCGGAAAGTAATTGGTTCCGCTTTTGGTAATCGCGGGACTTCTTGAATTCTTGGAAAATTTCCCGTACTCGACTTTAAAAGGGGCGTTGAGGAATAAAGCCCTCATTCGTTTTTCTCCTAGGCAGTGACACGGAAAACATACCGTTTCATAAATCCGAAAAAATTGGATGCATAGGTCCCAAGTTCGGAAAAACTGTGTATGGATTTGACCCGGTCCCAGATATAGCTTGGGCGCAGATAAAACTGCCGAAGCCCGTAATGGGCAAAATCGTATATCTCTTTGCCGCTTAAGTGCGGGTAGTCATAAACAGGTTCACGAAGAGGATCGTATAGATCCCACTGCTTATGCTTCAGAAGGCCGTTCTCCTCCATGTATTGGTAGTGGGGCGTTCCGGGCGCCGGGACCGCAATGCCCAGGGTGATAAACGAGGCCGGAAGCGTTTTTAAAAAGGCCAGGGTCTCCCGCATCGACTCGTGCGTCTCTCCCGGAAAACCAAAGACACAAAAAACCAGGGCATCAATGCCCGCCTCACGCGTCATTTTCACGGCATTGTAGACGATCTCCCTTCGCGTTCCCTTCTTGATATTTTTCAGGACCTGGTCATCGGCGCTCTCCATCCCGATGCCGATTGTATGGCAACCTGTCCTCTTCATCATCTTGAGGATATCCTTGTTCAGACAGTGAGCCCGGGTCGTGCACCACCAGGTCAGATCGATCCCCTCACTCAAGACGCGTTCGAAAATTTCCATGTTCCATTTGTGGTCATAGGTGAAAGTCGGGTCATTAAGGAAGATTTCCCGAAACCCCAATTTTGAAACCCACTTCATTTCATCAATAATGCTGTCCACGCTCCGGGGCATGACGGTGCCGAAGAATGCCGGCTGACAGCAAAAATTGCACTTGGCGATGCAGGCCCGGCTGAATTGGACCATCGTTTTGGGAAAGCGCTTCATCGTGGGGTCATGATAAATTTCCTTCCGAAGCTTGTCATGAGCGGGAAACCCGAGATCATCAAAATGTCTTAACGGCGGAGACGGCCGTGTCTTGATCAGTTGTCCATCTCCACTGCGATACATGATCCCATGGGCATCCGGCAGGTTGGAACGGTTTTGTGCGATGCTTAAGGCCGACTGCTCCCATTCATTGGTATAAATCCCGGCGTCGAGATCGGGAAAATCGCGCATGGTCTCTTCCGTCAGCGCCATGAGATGGGTCCCCATCGCAACTGTCAGACACTCCGGATTGAGCCTCTTGACGAGGGCCGCCACTTCCATGTCTTTGTATAGCGTACATGTTGATGTGGACAAAAATATAATGTCCGGATTCAGTTTTTTCAAAAGGACTTCAACATCCTGGATTTTCTCCCTGGAGTTGTTTGCATCATGAAATGTATTCTCGAAGCCGTGTGAGCGGAGGTAACCGGAAATCCACATGACATCCACGGGGGCCTTTCTAAAATCGCTCTTATTGCCGCCGTTTCCCCCGTAAATTCTCTGATTGCCGTACTTGGATACAGCCGGTGGTTCCAGGACCAGTATTTTCATCGTTTGACCTTTTTCGGATTAAAGTCAATTAATACCATGTGAACAAACGGCGGGCAAGGGGATTTTCCGTGGATTCAGGCTCCATAGAAGGTATTGAGGCCGACTCCCGACTCTTCCATGATGGTTTGGCATCGGGAAGATCGAAGGAACTCCAGGACGTTGATCCTGGAGCCGGTAACAGAATCACGCCGGCGCAATGCCTCGTCGACATATCCCGGATGGCAAAAAAAGATGTCCCTTGGGCCCGGTTTCAGGGTCAGGTAACGTTGGAAAACGGCTTCGAAGCGCGCCTCTTTTTCGTAATCACAAAATCCCAACAGGAATCTGTTGGAGGGAATTCCTGTTTCATTCATCAGAAGGGCTGTCGAACCACCCGGCAGGGAGACGAGGTGATTGCCGACAAAGAACTTCCAGGAGTGTCTTAATCCCTTTGTCCACAGCCATCGCATGGGAAGCCTCGCCACACGCACATAAATATTTTGATGACGCTGGATGAGGCTCCGAAGAGCGGTGGCCAATGCCTTCCGGATGACCGGCAACTGTTGGACGTGTTGATGACCATCAATGAAATCGGGGGGGCGGCCCGCGAGGGTTTCAAAGCGCCTGATTTGTTCCTCAATTTCCCGCAGAACACAGCCAAAATCAATCGCCCGCCGGTAGGCGCGAAGCGACAGTTTTGAGAAAGGAACCAGCTTGCCATGGGCATCAACGAGACCGGATTCGGGTTGCAAGGGGGTTAACGGACGGTCATCGGTCATGACAAGGTGTAAACCGAGGTCAATACCGTTCCCGATTCCATTTATTCTCCTCATTGACTCATCAACATGGGGGCCGAGCATCATGCAACTGACGGCGGAAAGCCTCTTTTCTTTGACCAGTTCCAGAATGCCCGTACTGACGGCGGGAGAGATGCCGTAATCATCCGCGCAAAGAATCATCAACCGCTCCTTTCCCAAGCCATAACAGGGCTCGTATTCTGAAAATCAGCCCTCGAAGGGGCGCATAGACGTAAAGCTTCATCACGGCAAAATTGAACAGAAAGCAGGTTCCGTCGGCCAGGGGTTTGGCGTAAAGAAGCCGGAGCCCCCATCGTTGATGCGCAAACCACAGGAGGACAAAAGAGAGGGTGTAACTTACCGCATAGAGAAGAAGGAAACGGCGGATCTCAATCAGCGTTCTTCCTTCGTGGCGGTCAAAGCTGAAGTGTTTGTTGATAAAAAAACTGACAGCCCCGCCGACAATGCGGGAAACAGCCTGGCAATAAATAAAGAAGAGGCCCGAATGGACCAGGAGCGTGAAGACGGCAATGTCGCTCAAGGCCGATAAGGCGGCCGCCATGGTGAAGAAAGCGAATTCTCTGGAGGTTTTTTTAAGACTCAAGAGCCGGCCACCGCGTCGATCAATTTTGCGGCCTCCTGCGCCCCGTCCAATCTGCATTCAAATTGGCGGTGGGCCTGAACAAACCGGGGGAAACAGGAAATCATTTCGCGGATTTTATCCATCGCATTTTCTTCGGTCGCCACAAGACCCAAACCGGCCTGTTCGACAATCCGGGCGTTAATGAATTGTTCCGCATGATTTTCAACCGGAATCACGATCACCGGTTTTCGGAGGACAACGGCCTCGCTCACGGCGCTAAAGCCCCCATTGATCACCATCATGTCCGCCTGATCAACCAGATGTTTGTTGGAAAATGTCTTTCCATGGTATGTGATCGATCCTTGGGAGACGCCGGCTCGGCCAATGACATCGATCTTGATCTCTTGTTGACGGGTGAGAGGCTCTAAAAAATGGGTGCTCGACCCAAACTTTGAACCGCTCAACATGACCAGGATTCTCTTTAACTCGGGTGAGAACGGCCTCGGTTGAAAGCCCTCTCTGATAAATGGAGCAAAGTGTTTCACCGGCCCTCCATTGTCGTTTTGCGGCAGAAGGGCGGGGCTAAGAACCAAATGGGGCACCTTCCGGTGAAACCAACCGTCGCATTTCTCGATCAGGTACTGCATCCGGATGCTCCTGGGGAGAGACGGTAATTTCCTGCACTCCTGAATAACGATGTCGGCGTTATTCAGGGCGATAATTGGAATACGAAGCGATCTCTTCAACCATAACAGGGTATAGTCCGAATCAATAACGACGGCCCGGTATCCGTTTTGCCCAATGAGGTTTTTGACGAATTTGATGTTGCTGATGAAAATTTTGAAAAAGTCCGGAATGGCCAAAAGAGTTTTCCAAACGCTTAACTTGCCGCCTTTGCTTCCATAATAAAGGGAACGAAGCTCATGGATATTCGGGACATACGGACATTCCCTGAAATACTGAACTCCATTACCGGAGGTCAGGACATCGATGATGCAACCCCTTTTTACAAGCGGTTGAATAATCGAGTCACAGCGGGTCGAATTGCCCAGACCGAGGCCATTGACGATGAACAGGATTTTTTTGCCTTCTTTCATTCGTGATCCTCCGATTTCGAAAATTTGAGCGCCAGTGAAAACAACGCCGCTTTTTGGCGCCTGACCGGAATCAATCCGGCCGCTTTCGCCCATTGGTCGACTTCTTGAAGTCGAAAGAGGCGGACAGGGACATGGTGAGACCGGTGAAATAACCGGTAAAAACGCCCCAGGAGAGACTGCAGGGGTAAAAGCACAATCAACGATCCTTTCGTACGAAGCATTTTAGAGGCATTGCCGAAGATAACCTCCGGATGTTCCAGAAACTCCAAGGCTCCCGCGCATAAAATGAGATCGAACCGATCTTCGCTGACGAAGTTTTGAATGTCGGCTTTTTTTTTCACACAGCCCGGGATGCGGATCGATTCAACCATTTTCGGTGAAAAATCCACGGCAACCAGACTCCGGCAACCCAGGTCGCTTAATCGGCGTGTATAGTATCCCGATCCGGATCCCAATTCCAAAGCGTCCCCGAGCGGCCCCGATCCGATCATGCTTGCGATGACGGAGGCCTCCCTGCGGCGAAGCCATCGCCAAATCCCGCCCTCGGATTTTTCGGCGTACCCGGAAGCGACGGAGTCAAAATAGGTTTTGGCGCTATTCATGTTGCACATCCACCCCATTCGGCAATTTAAAAACAAAACCGCCGAAACTCAAACGGCGCGAGCGATAACATTGCGGGGGCGCGCCATAACACGATTGAAATATTTCGACCATTTGATGCGAGGAATAATACCTTGGCCGGTAAGATCCCGTTCGGCGTCCATAGAGGCAGTAGACATAGAGTCGATGGAGCAATAATTTCAACGAGGGACGACGCTCCGAAAAACTATGGAGGTAATACTGACAGTGAATCCGGCGGATCATTTGGGAGATCGTATCCGGGTCAAGCCAATCAAGAAGCCCCAGAGAGAAGCAGATATCGGTCGTGGTGTCCTGCAGGGACCCGGCATCAGCCTGATGGAATTCGGCCATCGAATCGGCTCCCAACGCCTTTACCCGCGATCGCGCCCGTTCAATGGCGACTTTTGAAACGTCGATCCCGATATACTTTTTGGCCCCCGATCCGATAAGGACCGGCAACAGCCGCGCCGTTCCGCAACCGATTTCCAGAATGGTGCGGTTTTTGGCGATCTTTTTAAGAACGCCAGAGGCGATATCCATTCTCGCTTTTAAAGATTGATTGACATCCAGGAGGCGTCGAACCCCCATTTTGACTTTGTCATATTTGTCCCCCTCCCATTTGAGAATTTTCTCATCCCAAAATTGCCGGCGTTCGATGTCTTTCACAGGAGCCCTTCATATAACACCTGGGTTGTATTCCAACTTTGGACCTTGTCCCGGTTTTTTGCGAGATACTGAATATCGGCGCCGCTCTCCTCATAGCTTCCGGAGACAACCGTCTTGTATTTGAACGAAAGGCTCAAATTTTTGCCGTCCGGGTTTCGGGTGAGGGCGCCTGGAACGGATGTCAGCGGTGTCAGCATGAATCTCCCGATCTCTCCATCGGAAAATCGGAGTATCTCATTGAAGTCTCCACCCTGTAAAACCAGGTGGACATCCTCGAGCCATAGTCGTGGCCAGGGCCTGTAAAGCCCGGCGTAGGCGGTCATGGTGTTCAAGTGACCCATGAGTTGGCTACTCTCAAGGGTGGCCCGCCATCCAATCTCTTCCTGATTTCTTTGGAAGGAGAGCCGGATGACCATGGGGAGGGAGGACTTACGATCAAAAACGGCGAATTCAAAATCCTGTTTGATCCACCGGCCCGACGAGTCAACCTGCTTTTCATTTTTTAGAAGAATGCTTTGCGAATGGGCCGGGATCTTTGCCATGGTCAGACCCATTTTCTCGTTAATCACCCATGCGTTGCCGGTATTGTGAAAACAGTTGCCGCGGCCGGGTCGTTGATATTCAAAGAAAACAAGACGATTCTCTCCGTGAATCCGGGTCAGGTCAATCCCAAAATGAGCCCGAATATTTTTCAAATAATAGTCAAGAGAATAGAAATCCACCATGGGTTTGTGCGCCACCAGGGTGCACCGATCCGGATCCGATTCCCTTGACGGAATGTCGTTCGTCACCGCACCGTAAAGATAATCCGTGTAGATTCCCCACGATGGGAATTCGAAAGGCGGGTCCGTATGCCCGGGGCCTTCGTTTCGCAGGCGGTCGAGAAAAAAAACATCTTTTTGATAACGCTCTTTTGAATAACCAAGCTCTTGCTTCACCTCGCGCACGTCCTTCACCACATCGTCCAGAATAAAGAAGGCGCTTCGGTCGAACATGACCGAGTTGGGCGCAAGAAGGATGACGGAGGCCAAAACAAGGCCTTGAAACGGCCGATAGCAGGCCGGGGGGAGCCGCGAAGCGACCGCCTCCATGGAAACCGCTATCCAGAGAGGCAACAGGGGAAAAAAGATAAACGAATACCAGTGATGCCCGTGCCGTGAAATCCCCGACCATTGCCAGACCAAAAGGAGGGGGACTATCGCCAAAAACGGCAGGATTTGGAGGCGCCTACCCTCCGAGAACCGAAAACGGGAGCGGTACCCCCACACGACAAATATTCCCATGCCGGCCAGGCATGCGATCAGGAACAACCCTGCTTCAAGACCGATAACGGTCCGAATGTAGAATAACACCGCCCCGGGGCGGATAAACGGTGCAAGACCCGGGATCCAGCCCTGGGTGATTTCCACGAGACGTCCGTAGCCGGTTTCCAGGGAATGTGTCGTGAAGACCTTGAC